>CAYTXN010000103.1:0-10138 GCA_964441195.1 uncultured Limnohabitans sp. | reverse complement strand
TTGTTTGGCTCAAGAGAGACCTAAGACTAAGCGATCACGAACCTCTGGCAGAAGCAATTCAAGCCGGCTATCCAGTTTTGCTGATCTATTGCTTTGAGCCGTCTTTGGTAGCTGCGCCTCAGAGTGATGATCGTCATTGGAGGTTTGTGTGGGAAAGTTTGGAGGATTTGAATTTTCGACTGAAAAATTACGAAGCCTCGATTGCCATATTTCATGCTGAGGTCAAGGAGGTTTTTGAGCGATTAATTAAAGAATTCCATATTCAAGCGCTCTATTCTCATCAGGAAACTGGAATCAAAGTCACCTATGACCGGGATCTTGAAATGGAATTTTTCCTTAAGGCTAATGGGATCCATTGGAAAGAATACTTGCAGCAAGGCGTACATCGAGGAAGAAAGAATCGAGACCGGTGGAGGAATTCTTGGTTTGATTTTGCGAAAGCTCCTCTTAAAAATCCCGAGCTAAAAAAGGCAGTTTTCTACAGTTTGTCTAAACGATTTTGGGAGTTCTTTCCTCAAAATACAATTCCTGAAACTTGGAAAACGCCTAACCCTCACATGCAACCTGGCGGAGAATCCAAAGGGAGAATGTATCTCAAAAGCTTTCTTGAAGATCGGGTCAAAAACTACAATCGTCACATCAGTAAGCCTGAATTGGCCCGAAAAGGGTGCAGTCGGCTTTCACCTTACCTTGCTTGGGGGTGTCTTTCCATTCGGGAAGTTTACCAGCTAGCTGATGCTAAGTCTGGGACTGGATTTCAAGTTCGAAACTTCACCAATTTTCAATCCCGGCTTCGTTGGCATTGCCATTTTATCCAAAAGTTTGAAATGGAAAGTCGGATGGAATTTGAACCGATCAATCGGGGATTCTTCAAATTTGATAATCAAAAGAGGGAGGATTGGATCGAAGCTTGGGAAAATGGCAAGACTGGCTATCCGCTTGTGGACGCTTGCATGCGATGCCTTCGTGAGACAGGTTATTTGAATTTCCGGATGCGAGCGATGGTGGTTTCTTTTCTCACCCATCATCTTTCACAGGATTGGAGATCGGGTAAGAATCATTTGGCTAGGATGTTTTTGGACTTTGAGCCGGGGATCCATTATCCTCAACTCCAGATGCAGGCCGGAGTCACGGGAATCAATACCGTCCGAATCTATAATCCGATCAAGCAATCTCAGGATCATGATCCCGATGGAGTTTTTATTCGAAAGTGGGTTTCTGAGTTGTCCAAATTGCCGAATACTCTAATTCATACGCCTTGGGAACTTACACCGATGGAGCAGCAGAGTTTAGGATTTCAGTTGGGTGTAGACTATCCTTTTCCTTTGGTAAATTCTGAAAAAGCTGCTGCTGTCGCAAGAGACAGAATTTGGGCTGCGCAAAAAGACCCGGAAGTAGTAGCAGAGGCAAATCGAATCATCAAAAGACACACCTTACCAAATCGCTGGGCTTAAAATGAAGAAAGAGCATTTACCCGAAAAGACCTGTATTGTCTGCAATCGCCCATTTTCTTGGAGAAAGAAATGGGAGAAAAACTGGGAAGAAGTCAAATACTGCTCTCAGCGCTGTAGTTCGGATGCGAAAAAGCTCAGAAATCGAGCATGAGGAGAATGACACACACTCGGATGATTATCCAAAATGCGAGATTCTCCCGAAGAAAAATCGGGACAGGCTATGTGGCCATCAAAAAAATATATAAACACATGAAATCGAGCATGTCGAAAACGATACAAACTGGCATGATTATCAGACATGCTAGATTCCATCTGACCAATAAAAATCAAAATATAAACACATGAAAGTCTTAACGGTAAGCTCCAATATAGAATCCAAGCCAGATAAATAAAGGAACGTAATATGCGATCAGCACTACCAAAGTACTTTCTTCGATCGTTCTTCTACTGATCATATGAAAACCCAAAACCCAAAAAGCTCCGTAGATCAATTCGAAAACATTCAATACTGATAGTGGATAGTGAAATTTCTCATGAACATTCTCTGGGCCGACTATCCAAAGTGCGGATAAGGGTTCGAAGTTTTGAATATCAAAATAAGTTACCCCGCTTGTTGGATTGAGATATACTAATAATCGAAGCAACTCAGGGAAAATGAATACTACCTCAGCGACAAGTGCAAACTTCCATAAGTCTTTGAAATTCGCTTTGTATCCAATCATGAGTCCCATTGACCAAAATAAAAATGCGGTCACAGTAAACTTCCAAAGTAAGGCAAAGGGAGTCCACACGTAATCCAGTGTATTAAAAATATGGAAAAACATCAAGCCTCCTTGTGCTTCCAAAGATTCATAGTCTGGGATAGATTCAAGAATTAATGTGTTGGTGAGGTATCTGAGAACCAAAAAGATCAGCAGCAACACAAAAAAATAAAGCCTTTTGTCGAAATCTATTAGCTCTTCTAATCGTTGTGCTAGGGGTGAAGCAGGTTTTGCCATATTAAATTGTTAAAGTGACCAAATCTAAATCTTTGTTTGGATTTAGCCGTAGTTTTGCAATTAGAACCAAAAGTAAGTAATGAATATTCGAGTTTGGATTACCATTTTGTGTGTTTGGATAGTAGCTGCTTCAGAGCGGGGATATGCTCAGGCTGCCGACCCTGAGTTGCCAGCTGCTAACTCAGCGTATCTCTTGCTCGACAAAGGACTACAATATCGAGTTACTAAGTCCATCAATAGCATGTACAACTTTGATTTCCCTACAGCTGAGCGGGATTTTGCAGTGATCATGTATCAATACCCGGAGCATCCACTTCCGGATTTTTTAATGGCCTTGGGATATTGGTGGAGAATTGAAATTGATGTGACCAATACTCGTTTTGACAATATTTTTATTCAATATCTCGAACGTGCCAATAAGAAAGCAGAAAAGATGTTCGATGAAAACCCGAAGAATAAAGAGGCGGCTTTCTTTTTGGCAGCAGGGTATGGATTTCAAGGGAGGCTATACAGCGAGAGAAAAAGCTGGACAAAGGCTGCTTGGGCAGGTAGAAATGCATTGAAATATATGGATCTGAGCAGGGGAGAGGAAGAATTTAACCCTGAGCTTCTCTTAGGAGATGCCTTGTTTAATTATTTCTCCGTATGGATCCCCGAAAATTATCCGCTTTTGAAACCGGTAATGGCTCTTTTTCCCAAAGGAAGTAAGGAGTTAGGACTTCAACAATTGGAAACTGTGGCTTCCAATGCTTTTTATACCCGAGTGGAGGCGCAGTATTTTCTTTTTAGATTATATGCTTCGGAGGAAAAGAAGCCTTATGAGGCATTGAGGATATCAGAATACCTACATTCCAAGTTTCCCAACAACCCATATTTCCATCGTAGCTATGCAAGGCATTTGTATACGGTAGGTCGATGGACCGAGTCTGTAGAGCAATCAGCGGAGATATTGAATCGGATTGACCAAAAACAATATGGCTATGAGTCAAACAGCGGGAGATTTGCCGCCTTCTACATGGCTGAATATTTCAATAGAGTAGGCCAAAAAGAGGAGGCTAAAAAGTATTACCTCAAAACTGTTGCTTATGGGGAAGAATCAGAATCTCAAGAAAGCGGATATTATTTGCATTCTTTAATTCAATTGGGGAAAATGGAAACAGAGGCTAAAAATAAGGCTCAGGCTCGAAAATATTTTGATCAGGTGAAAAAATATGCGAAGCGAAAACACCCCGCTCACAAGGAAGCTCGTGATTTTATCAAAAAGAATAAACTTTAATTAAATTTCTCTCGTTTAGGTTCGTTATAACAGGAGATAATTTGAATTTTTTGGAGTGAGCAAAGAGTTTCAATTGTATTCTTTGCAGATTTCTTGTAAAAGATCAACAAAATTTTGATTTCCGCTCATCAAAAAGGTTTAAATCGATTTAAAACATTCATCAATTATATTAATTTTGTGCCACATAAAATTTTGTAAATCCGAAAGACATGGATAATAGCGTTAGAATAAAATTTGATAAAATAGATCGTAGGATACTCGAAATCCTACAGGCAAATGCCAAAATCACCAATGCTCAACTGTCCAAGGACATTGGACTTTCTCCTGCTCCAACTCTCGAAAGAGTTAAAAAATTGGAGCAATCCGGCATTATCAAAAGCTATCACGCTAAGTTGGATCCTGAGCGAATTGGTTTGGGGGTAAGTACATTCGTCCTCGTTAGTCTTATCGGACACAACAAAGGAAATATCGATGCCTTTATGAAGGAAATTAACGAGATTCCCGAAGTAATTGAGTGCCACCATATTACTGGAACAGGTGACTTTATTCTTAAGATCATTGCAAAGGATATTACCGCTTATCAGAAATTGATGCTTGAAAAAGTATCTGAAATCAGAGAAGTGGACTCCATGCAATCCATGGTAATTCTCTCTACCTTTAAGGACTCAAAAGTGCTACCCATACCCGCATAATTTGGTTTTATAAAATAATTCAGGGCGGTTCATCCGCCCTTTTTTTTTGAAAAAACATGACTGAAAACCCTTGGAAAACCCTGGAAAAAACGACCATCTATGAAAATCCTTGGATTAGTCTGGAACAGCATGACGTTGTAAATCCTGCTGGTAAGCCCGGAATCTATGGGAAGGTGCATTTTAAAAATAGAGCCATGGCTATTATCCCCATGGACCAGGAAGGAAATACTTGGCTGATTGGTCAATACCGGTATCCTTTGGATGTGTATTCTTGGGAAATTCCAATGGGCGGAGGACCGATTGAAATTGAGTTGTTAGAATCAGCAAAAAGAGAACTCAAAGAAGAAACTGGACTATCGGCTGAGAAGTGGACTCAAATTATGAAAATTCACACTTCCAATTCCGTGACCGATGAGGAAGGGTTTATTTATTTGGCAGAGGAGTTAACTCAGGGAGAAACCGAATTTGAGGAAACTGAAGTTCTCCAGGTTAAAAAAATTCCATTCCGTGATGCTTTGGAAATGGTCATGTCAGGTGAAATCACAGACAGTTTAAGCATTGCAGGCATTTTAAAAGTAGCCAGAATTTTAGGTTATTGATTTTATGACGCTCAAGGATCATTTGAATACCACTTTTCATTTGGCATATCCAGTCATGCTCAGTCAACTCGGACAAGTGTCTGTCGGTGTTGCAGATAGTATGATGGTGGGTCGATTGGGTGCACTTCCTTTGGCTGCGGCTTCCTTGGGTAATAGTATTTTTTTCGTCTTGATGATGTTTGGGATTGGGATCTCGATGGGTATTACCCCTCTAATTTCTATTGCTGATGGAAAAGGAAAAACAAATAGGATATCAAGGCTTTTTAGCCATGGATTGTGGATCAATGTAGCTACCAGTATTCTTTTGACTGTAGTTGTTTTGGGATTATCACAGGGACTGCATTTTCTAGATCAGCCGGAGGAGGTTGTTGTGTTAGCTATTCCGTACCTCCTGATTATAACTGCCTCTTTACTTCCAATGATGGTTTTTCAGACTTTCAAGCAAATGGCGGAAGGTTTGTCTCAGACTAAGCAGGCCATGTATATCACTATTTTATGTAATCTGATCAATATTTTTCTAAACTGGGTTTTGATTTGGGGATATTTGGGTGCACCAGCTATGGGTTTGAATGGAGCAGGTTGGGCGACTTTGATCTCCAGAGTTTTGATGATGGTTTTGATGGGTGGCTATATCTTTTACTCTCAACGTTACCGAATTTTCAAGTTGAGCCTTTCCATTAGGAATGCAAGCTTGCCGATGTTTTCCAGAATCTTGAAAATTGGGATTCCAACAGGTTTTCAATTCATCTTCGAGGTTTCTGCTTTCAGCGCTGCAGCAATTATGATGGGTTGGATTGGTGTAAATGCACTAGCAGGACATCAGATTGCCCTGAATTTGGCATCGATCAGTTATATGATGGCAACAGGTCTAGCCACTGCAGGAATGATTCGGGTAAGCAATCAAATCGGGAAAGGAAACATTAAGGCTATGCGTGAAGCAGGAATGGTGGTTTTCGGGATGGTCATCGCATTCATGTTCAGTGCAGCAGTTCTCTTTATTGCAGCAAGATTTTATTTACCGACTCTGTACATTGATGATCCTGAGGTGATCGCGTTATCGGCATCCTTACTGATTATCGCAGGTCTTTTTCAGCTCTCGGATGGTGTACAGGTGGTTGGACTAGGAGTATTGAGAGGGATGGAAGATGTGAAAGTACCGACTTTGGTTACCCTAATGGCTTATTGGGTTTTAGGACTTCCATTAGGTTATCTTTTTGCTTTTGAACTTGGTATGGCCGAGAAAGGTATTTGGTATGGTTTATTCATCGGGTTAAGTATCACGGCTGTGATGCTTTTCTATCGATTTCATTCCTTGAGTAAAAAGCGTCTCTTATCGAAGCCCGTCCTGTCCAAGCAAGCCCCTATTCTGTAAAAGGCATTTCTACTTTTCATACTAAAAGTTATCTTGGCTTCAAATCTAACTTGAATCCTATGAAGCGACTTTTACTTCTCTTTTTGGTGGCATTCACCTCAACTCCTTCTTTTTCCCAACAACCAGCCGTACTCACTCAGCGTGCTCAGGCGGAAGTGATCGATTCTTGGTTGGAAGACCGGATTCAGAATCTTTTACCAGGTTTGATGACAGAAACGGGAATTGACATGTGGATCGTGATGTCTCGCGAATACAACGAAGATCCTGTGATCCGGACCCTTCTACCGGCAACTTGGCATGCAGCAAGGCGAAGAACGATTTTGGTAATGTACCAGCCGACTCCAAATGCTCCAGTTGAAACATACGCCATTGCCAGATACGATGTGGGTAAATCCTTCAAAAAAGCTTGGGATCCAGAGGCTCAACCTGATCAGTGGAAAGCTTTGATGGAAATCATTTCTGAGAAAAACCCAAAGAAGATCGGACTCAACTACGCCAAAGATTATGGACATGCGGATGGATTAACGCACTTTGATCATGAGGAATTCATGAGAAATCTTCCTGATCTACATAAAGAGAAAGTAGTATCAGCTCAAACTTTGGGAGTTCGATGGTTAGAAACTCGCACAGCAGCTGAAATGGCTGCATATAAGCATATTCAGGAATTGGCGCATTTCATCATCGCAGAGGGACTTTCTGACCGGGTGATTACCCCGGGAGTGACTACCACGGATGATGTGGTTTGGTTTTATAGAGAGAAGATTGTGGAAATGAAGCTGGACACTTGGTTTCATCCTACAGTTGATATTCAGCGACCAGATCTGGCTTCAGATGAAGCAAGTCGGTCTTTTGCGGTTCGTCCAAGCACTCAGGTGATCATGCCGGGGGATTTGTTGCATATAGACTTTGGGATTTCGTATTTGAGATTGAATACTGACACACAGGAATTGGCTTATGTGCTGAAAGCTGGCGAAACCGAAGTTCCAAAATACCTTCAGGATGCTTTAGCCGTCGGAAATCGCCTGCAGGATATTTTGACATCGAATTATAAAACCGGAAGAACCGGAAATGAAATACTTCGGGAATCGAGAAAAGTTATGGAAGCTGAAGGGATTCGAGGAAGCATTTATACCCATCCCTTAGGTTTCTACGGGCACTCTGCTGGACCTACTATCGGAATGTGGGACAATCAAGGCATTACACCCGGCGCTGGAGATTTTCAACTTCATGCCAACACGGGCTATGCAATTGAATTGAATGCAGTAGTTTTTGTGAAGGAATGGAACAAGGATGTTCGGGTGATGCTGGAAGAGGGAGCGTTCTTTGATGGTGAAAAAGTCACGTATTATAACGGTCGGCAAAAGTCTATTTTGGCTATTCCGCGAGTGAGTAATTACCTCGGTTATTGATGAGTTATGAAGGTTTTTCGGTCTCTTTTGATAAAAAATAGAATCAAAAAAGCTAGAAAAGCTACTCCACCTGAAGTCAAAAACACCAAGCGGAAGTTCTCGGGATTGTTTGCATAAAGCCATCCCGAGATCACTGCTCCGACGCCAATTCCACTTTCGAGAAAAATATACATCGTAGCCAAAGCTCTGCCGCGAAACTTGTCTAAGGATAAGTCAACCACCCAAGCCGTGGTAGTTGGACTGTACATTCCGACTGCGGCTCCAAACAGCACTCCAGAGGATAGAAGAATAAATTTAGTCTCTGCAAAAGCAACAGCTACCATCGCCAGCATCATACAAATTACAGCAACACGGAGGACAACCACCCGTCCATATCGATCAGAAGTTTTTCCCGCAATTAGTCTGATTCCCAATGAAGAGATGGTGAAAACCGCAAAGAATAATCCTTTGTTTTTGATCCCGAGGTAAGTAGAAAAGTCAGGAATAATGGTCAATACCACCCCGAAGGAAAAAACCGATAGAAACAAAATGATAGAAGGAAGCAAAACCCGCTTCTCAATGATTTCATGACGATTCAGCTTGAATAAACTCAAAGAAAGCGGTTCTTTTTCCTTGAGAGTTTCTTTCAGCCGAAGGAGAATCAAAATCGAAAAGATAGCGGTGAAAGCTGCACAGTAAAAGACGGTATTGATTGACCAAACACTGGCAATCCAGCCTCCCACAGCCGGTCCAGCAGCCATTCCCAAGGATCCAAAAAGTGATTGAATTCCCATTGCTTCGCCTCTTTTCTGAAAAGGAACAATATCGGCGACATATGCCGAAGCTCCGGTAGGAGTGAATCCTGCCGAAAATCCATGGGCAAATCGAAGGAACAGAAACCCGGAAACGAAAGTCAAAATCGGATAAAGCAAACCCACTACAAAGCAAACCGTTGCTCCAACCATCATCACAGGAATCCGACCAATTTTGTCCGCTAACTTACCGCTAAATGGTCTCGATAGTCCTGCTGATAGTGTGAACAAAGCAATGATCAAGCCCTTGTAATCCTCACCTCCCAAAGAACTCAGATATGCCGGGAGCTCTGGGATAATCATATTGAATGAGGAAAAAAACAGAAAGGAACTCGCGCAGAGCAGAAAAAAATCTACCGTATAAAAAGAAGGTAAAGGGCGCATTCAGTTGATGTGGGAAAGATAAAAGGCCGAAAATAATTCCGGCCTTTTCAATTAATCTTTATTAGCTTCTTCCTCGCTTTGGGCGAGTAGGAAGGCTTTCATAAACTCATTCAAACCTCCGTCCAATACACTTTGTGCATCAGAAGTCTCATGCCCGGTTCTGTTGTCTTTCACCAATTTGTAAGGGTGAAGGACGTAGTTTCGGATCTGTGAACCAAAGTCAACTCGAAGTTTGGAGGATTCGATACGCGCTATTTCAGCATTTCGTTTTTCCAATTCCAATTGATAAAGACGAGACTTCAACATTTGCATCGCTTTTTCACGGTTTGCAAGTTGAGAGCGCTCGATCTGACAGACCACTACAATTCCTGTAGGTTTGTGAGTCAACTGAACCTTGGTCTCAACCTTGTTTACGTTCTGTCCACCGGCACCACCAGATCGAGAAGTGTGAAGTTCTACGTCTGCAGGATTGATATCAATTTCGATTGTATCGTCAACTTCTGGATAAGCGTAAACTGACGCGAAAGAAGTATGTCTCCTTCCTCCCGAGTCAAAAGGTGAGATTCGAACCAAGCGGTGAACTCCGGTTTCAGATTTCAAGAATCCATAAGCCAATGGTCCTTCGAATTCCAAAGTTGCGGATTTAATACCTGCAACTTCCCCTTCTTGGACATCTACTTCACGAACTTTATATCCGTTTTTCTCCCCCCACATGATGTACATTCGCATCAGAATGGAAGCCCAGTCATTGCTTTCTGTTCCTCCTGCACCTGGGTTGATCTCAAGAACCGCATTGAGTTGATCTTCCTCGTTAGAGAGCATCTTTTTCAGCTCAAGTTCCTCTACGGTGTCTTTTGCGTTAAGATAATCAACCTTCAATTCCTCCTCTGACACTTCTCCAGCGCTGTAAAATTCATACAGCACTTCCAAGTCCTGGATTTTTTGGTCTAGGTTTTCAAAAGATGAGGTCCAGCCTTTGCGGGCTTGGATTTGTTTCATTGTTTTTTCGGCTTCTTCTGGATTGTTCCAGAAGTCTGCCTGAGCCGATACGGCTTCGAAGTCTTCTATTTCTGCTTTCTTACGATCGTAGTCAAAGATACCTCCTCAAAGCCGATGTGCGGGCTTTCAAGTCTTTCAGTTGTTCTGAAGTCATCTGTCTAGGT
>CAYTXN010000102.1:4509-10162 GCA_964441195.1 uncultured Limnohabitans sp. | reverse complement strand
GCTTTTCAGGAGTGAAATACTGTTCAACAAACTTGGTGTCAAAATTCCCTGATACGAAAGCTTCATGCTGCAAAGCAAATCTGCAAAAGTCCAGCGTCGTTTGGATTCCCGTAATTCGATAATCATTGATGGCTCGAATCATCCGATCGATGGCATCTTGACGATTTTCGCCATGTGTGATCAATTTGGCAATCATCGGATCATAATAGATGGGAATGTCCATTCCCTCTTCAAAACCATCATCTACACGGATTCCGGGCCCTTGAGGTCTTCTATAAGTGACTAATTTTCCGATATCAGGCAAAAAGTTGTTTTTCGGATCTTCTGCATAAACCCTGATTTCCACTGCATGACCATGGATTCTTAATTCTTCTTGAGCAAAAGAAAGTGGATTACCTTCCGCAACCAAGATTTGCTCCCGAACCAGATCTTTTCCTGTGATCATTTCAGTAACCGGATGCTCAACCTGAAGGCGGGTGTTCATTTCCAGAAAATAGAAATTCAGCTTGTCATCTACGATAAATTCCACCGTACCGGCACCATAATAATTACAGGCTTTTGCCACACCGACAGCGGCCTCTCCCATCGCCTTTCGCATTTCAGGAGTCACGACAGCAGAAGGCGCTTCTTCGATTACTTTTTGATGACGACGCTGAATGGAGCACTCTCTTTCGAATAAATAAACGGTATTGCCATGCTGATCTCCCAAGATCTGAATCTCAATATGGCGTGGTGAAGTGATAAACTTTTCAATAAAAACCGCTCCATCACCAAAGGCAGATTGAGCCTCAGAAACTGCACGGTTCATTTGCTCTTCAAATTCTGACTCAGATTCAACAATCCGCATTCCCTTCCCTCCGCCTCCGGCAGAAGCTTTAATCAAAATAGGATAGCCGATTTCAGTGGCTCTTTGTTTGGCGACAGGAATATCAGATATCGCTTCTTCAGTTCCTGGAACCAGCGGAATATCGTATTTGGCAACGGCTTGCTTTGCCGCAAGTTTGGAACCCATCACCTCGATAGACTCGGGCGAAGGGCCGATAAAGATCAATCCTGCATCAGAGACTTTTCTGGCGAAATCAGCATTCTCAGAAAGAAAACCATAACCAGGATGGATTGCATCCACTCCAAGTTCTTTACATACACTTATAATTTTATCCCCCAATAAGTAGGACTGATTTGAAGGCGGTGGACCAATACAAACGGCTTCATCAGCAAATTTGACATGCGGGGAAAGTCGATCAGCTTCAGAATACACTGCAACTGTTGAAATACCCATTTCCTGGGCAGTTCGCATGATTCTAAGTGATATCTCTCCCCTATTGGCGACTAAAAGTTTTTTGATTTTTGGCATTTTTCTCTTTAAGAATTATTTGGGTTGGGCTTATGGGTCTGAAGCGAAATAAGGAAATAAATCCGAGCTTTTTCAAGAATAACAGAGCATGAGCGCCATTTTTTGCTTTGCAGCGTGTAAAAGTCTATTTTTGTCCACTTTAGTGAAATCTCATTAAATAAGGAAACTCTAAATTCAATACTGCTTTGGATCTATTTGCAAAATTAAAAACGAATATGGGCCCTTTGGGCAAACACTCTGAGTTTGCAGACGGCTATTTCTCATTCCCAAAACTTGAAGGTGAAATTGCCCCTCGCATGAAATTTCAGGGAAAAGAAGTACTCACATGGAGCCTTAATAATTACCTCGGACTAGCCAATCACCCGGAAGTTCGCAAAGCCGATGCAGATGCTGCGGCCAAATGGGGAGCTGCTTACCCTATGGGTGCTCGAATGATGTCCGGTCAGACTAATCTTCACGAGCAGCTAGAAGATGAATTAGCTGAGTTCGTGGGCAAGGAAAAATCCTACCTCCTTAATTATGGCTATCAAGGCATCATGTCTGTGATCGATTCACTTTTGGATCGCAAGGATGTGGTCGTTTATGATTCTGAATGCCATGCCTGTATTATCGATGCTTTAAGAATGCACTTGGGCAAACGGTATGTTTTCCCACATAATGATATAGAGAACTGCGAAAAGCAATTAGAGCGCGCAACCAAACTTGCTGCTGAGACTGGCGGAGGTATTCTTGTGATTACTGAGGGAGTTTTCGGAATGACCGGTGATCAAGGAAAGCTGAAGGAAATCGTTGAACTGAAAAAGAAATTCGATTTCAGACTTTTAGTGGATGATGCCCATGGGTTCGGGACAATGGGTAAAACCGGTGCCGGAACAGGTGAAGCCCAGGGAGTGCAAGACGAAATTGATTTGTACTTCTCCACTTTCGCAAAATCCATGGCTTCCATCGGCGCTTTCATCGCTGGTGATACCAATGTCATTCTTTACTTAAGGTATAATATGCGTTCTCAGATTTTCGCCAAGTCGCTTCCAATGCTACTTGTTGAAGGCGCTTTGAAACGTCTTGAACTGTTGAGATCTCAGCCAAAATTGAAGGATGATCTCTGGAAAATCGTGGAAGCATTGCGAAAAGGGCTTCACGAAAATGGTTTTAGCACCGGAAGATCAAATTCTCCTGTGACCCCTGTTGTCCTGAATGGCACCGTAGGAGAAGCAGCGGCACTTACTCGCGATTTGCGAGAAAATTACGGCATCTTCTGTTCAGTAGTGATATACCCAGTGATACCTAAAGGCATGATTATCTTGAGATTAATCCCTACTGCTGTTCACACTTTGGAAGATGTGGAAGAAACTATAAAAGCATTTGAAGCAGTAAAAGATAAGCTCACAAGTGGCTTTTATAAAAATTCAGAATTGGCACTTTCTTTCGTTGAGTAAAAAAAAAAGTAAAAAAAATGCCCTCTGGATTGAATTAGTAAGTATTTGACCTATATTGAAGCATAATAAACTTATCATCAACCTTAAAAATAAACTTTTACTATGAGCAGATTTAGTGAAGTCAAAGATCTCGTAATGGGCCTAGAAGGCGATTTTGAGAAATTCTATGAGAAAGGCAACCAAGCAGCCGGAACTCGAGTGAGAAAAGGAATGCAAGACCTTAAAAACTTGGCGCAAGAAATTCGTACTGAAGTACAGAACAAGAAGAACGAAGGTTAATTCAAAATAAAAGGTGGCCGAAAGCCACCTTTTTTATTTAAAAAATTGTCATAAAGTGGAGCCTAAAACTCCACTTTATTGTTTTCTTGCTGTACATCAGCCATTCTCCTGCTCGGATCAATTTCCAAAGCTTTGATGGTATCAAAGGACTTTGCAAGAACCAAGGTTTTGGTCAAATTAGTCCATGGCCATGTTTCTGTATGAATTCTTTTTGGGGATCCTTCCTCAGTTGTTTTTTCACCTCTCATAATCACCAAAGGCAAATAGATCGACTCGGAAGTTCCGTCTTTATAAGTGACAACCAAATCTACAGGCATCGGCATTAAACCAATTCTTTCAAGTGTAATTTCCGTATTATCACCATTTGCTTTTACTTCCTTGATTCCGTAATCTATTTTTTTCGTCGAGTTAACAAAATACTCCTTGTACCAATCCAGCTCCATTCCGCTTTCTTTTTCCATAATCCGGATCAAGTCATTCACATTTGGATGACGAAATTTCCAAGTATCAAAATAGCGTTGCATCGCTTTATCTCTTACTTGATCACCGATCACATAGCCTAGCTGCGCTAAGAAAACGGCACCTTTTGAATAAGCAGCTGAACTGTACGCTGAATTAGTATGGAAATGATCTGCATGGGTCGATAAGGGTTCCTCTAGGCCTGATTTGGCAAGTCGGTAGTATCCTGAATAAGAACCCCGAAGAGGATTTGGGTTTGCTTGAAAAATATTGGCCATGGTTAAACTGCTTGCATAGCTTGTAAAACCCTCATCCATCCAAGAATAAAGGGATTCATTGCTTGCCAAGACTCCATGAAACCAACTGTGAGCCAATTCATGCGCCATCACTCCTACCAGGCTTTGCAAATTTCTTTCCCCTGTTATTAAAGTTGACATGGCATATTCCATTCCTCCGTCACCACCTTGCACCACTGAAAACTGCTTATACGGATACTGACCAAAGTTTTTGGATAGGTAATCAATTGCTTTTGGTGTATATTCTTTAAGCTTTTCCCAGTTTTCAGTAGTTTTTGGACCTGGGATGTAAAAGTGATGAACTGTGATTCCGTTGTCCATTAGCACTTTATCATGCTTGTACTTAGGATCTGCACCCCACATAAAATCATGCACTTGAGGTGCTGAAAAGTGCCAGGTCAACGTTTTTCCAGTTGGAATTGGCACTTTCACCCCATCATCTTGATAACCGTGTCCTATCTCATTAGGATTTTGTAGGTAACCTGTCCCACCTAAGACGTAGCTTTTATCAATGGTTATTTTCACATCATAATCTCCCCAAATTCCATAAAACTCCCGACCGATGTAAGGATTGGCATGCCAACCTTGCTCATCGTAGTTGGCCATTTTGGGATACCACTGAGCCATGGAGTAACGAACTCCTTCTCCACTGTCTCTGCCAGATCTTCGAATTTGAATCGGTACTTGACCCTCAAATTCCATCTGAAATGTCACACTGGAATTAGGTAAAATCGGCTCTACCAAATCCACCTCAAGAATGGTTTCCACTTCTTTGAATTGAACAGCCTTTCCATTCATGGTTAAGGTTTTTACATGCAGGAAGCCCATTTCTTCGGGTTTCAATTTAGAGATCCTAGAGGCTACCCTTCTGTCCGGATCGGCGATGGTTCTAGAGCGTACATCCATCATCGAACCCGGTTGAAAAGCATTGAAATACAAGTGATAAAATACTCGAGTCAACGTATCGGAGGAGTTATTGGTGTATTTCAATTCCTGCTTTCCAGTGAATTGGTTTGTCTGAACATCCATGTCCACGTCCATTTTGTACTGAACAGCCTGCTGAAATCGTCCATGTTGTGCATGTGAAGTAATGGCAACAAAAAAAAGAAAAAGCCCCAAAAAAGGCTTTAGTGAATTGTGTGTCATATAGGTTTATATTTTTCTCTAAAGAAAAAGAAAACTCCACCATCACCCAAACCAGCCGTAAAAATTTGAAAGACTAACCTTTCCATTTTCTTCTCTCCCATTCGAATAAAAAACAAAACGACAATCCTTGATTTTGCTTTAATTACTATCGTAAAAAAACCACGAAATCAAATGAAAAAAATCTACCTCTTGATTTTGGCGGTCTTGTTCAGCTTTGGAATTGAAGCCCAGCAAGTCAACATGGATATATTTAAATCCATGAAAGCCAGAAGTATCGGACCGGGAGCAATGAGTGGCAGAATCACTGCCATTGATGCGATCCATGACAATCCTAACATTATTTATGCAGGTTCCGCTTCAGGTGGACTTTGGAAATCCACCTCTGGAGGCATCACTTGGGAGCCAATTTTTGACAATGAAAAAGTCCACTCTATCGGCGCGATTTCCATCTATCAGAAAAACCCGAATATTATTTGGGTTGGAACTGGAGAAGGAAATCCTCGAAACTCCCTAAACATGGGTTATGGGGTTTACAGATCCATGGATGCGGGCAAGACTTGGCAACTCATGGGCTTGGAAAAAACTCGAGCAATCCATAGAATTATCGTTCATCCGGACGATCCAAATACTGTATTCGTCGGAGCGATTGGTTCGCCATGGGGTGAGCAAGAAGATCGTGGTGT
>CAYTXN010000102.1:1167-4409 GCA_964441195.1 uncultured Limnohabitans sp. | reverse complement strand
AAAGTCTATGCGCTGATCGAGTCTTCTAAAAACGCACTTTACGTCTCTGAAGACGGAGGAGAAAAATTTTCCATGGTGAATGATAAGGGAGAAATTGGCGACAGACCTTTCTACTACTTTGAAATCTATGCAGATCCAAAAAATGAAAACCGACTCTATACACTCTATTCAAGAGTTGGAATGAGTGAAGATGGTGGTAAATCATTTAGCCAGCTTTTACAGTACGATGGGGTTCACCCTGATCACCACGCCTGGTACATCAACCCAAATGATCCCAATCTTTTGATTGATGGAAATGATGGTGGATTGAATATCTCCCGTGACATGGGTAAAACTTGGTATTTCGCAGAAGGCATCCCAGTGGGACAGTTTTATCACGTCAACGTAGACAATGAAATTCCTTACAATATCTATGGTGGAATGCAGGATAACGGTTCATGGACAGGGCCTGCTTATCACTGGAGAGTGGATGGAATCAGAAATACCTACTGGCAGGAAATCTCTTTTGGAGACGGATTCGATGTAGTATCGCATCCAGCTGATTCACGGTATGGCTATACCATGTCTCAGGGAGGTAATGTTTCCCGATTTGATAAGCTTACGGGACATAATAGAACTGTTCGACCTACTCACCCGGATAAGGACGTTTTTCTTCGATTCAACTGGAATGCAGCAATTGCCCAGGATCCTCATGATGACAATACTGTTTATTATGCATCACAGTTTTTGCATAAGTCAACGGATTCCGGCGAAACTTGGGAGATCATTTCACCTGATTTGACCACCAATGATTCCACCAAGCAGCGTCAGCAAATGACTGGTGGATTGACATTTGATATTACCGGTGCAGAAAATCACACCACCATTATCGCTATTGCACCAAGCCCGGTAGACAAAAACGTAATCTGGGTCGGTACTGATGATGGAAATTTGCAAGTCACTCAGGATGGAGGAAAAACCTGGACCAACACAGCGGCGAAACTTACCGGCTTGCCAAAGGCTTCATGGATTCCTCAAGTTCAAGCTTCCAAATACAATGCTGGTGAAGTTTGGGTAATAGCAAACAACTACCGAAACAATGACTTTGCTGCTTATGCTTATCATAGTGCTGATTACGGTAAAACTTTCACAAGAATCGCTGACGACAGCAAAGTTTGGGGCTACACCCTTTCGATCAAGCAGGATACTGAGGAGCCAAACTTGGTTTTCTTAGGCACTGAATTCGGATTGTATGTCTCTTTTGACAAGGCAAAAACTTGGAATAAGTGGGAACACGGCTATCCAAAGGCTGTGTCTACTTACGACATGACGATTCAGGAAAGAGAAGCTGATTTGGTAATCGGAACATTCGGACGCGCGATTTATGTGTTGGACGACATTAGACCTTTACGAGCTTTTGCAAAAAATAATGGAACAACACCTACAGGAAAAATCACTGCTTTCCCAGCCCCAGAGGCGTATCAGGCTGTCATCCAAAGAGCACATGGTGAGCGATTCATGGCAAGTGCAAAATATGCCGGAGAAAATCGTGAAACTGGCGGCAGAATGAGCTACTTGATCAATGACGACAAGGAAAAACTCGATTCAGTTACAGTGAAGATTTACAATGCTTCAGGTGAACAAATCAGAACTTTGAAAACTCTTCCTGAAAAGGGCGTAAACCGAATCATCTGGAACCTAGACCGAAAATCGTCTGCAGAAATGACAGGTGGATTCGGTGGCGGAGGTGGCCAAGGTGGAGGTCGCCGCGCAGGATTCTTTGAGCCAAGTGGAGGAAGTACACTTCCTGGCACTTATAAGGCAGTCTTTATTTATGGCGCTGATTCTTCCGAGACTTCAATCAAAGTAAACTCGGATCCGAGAATTGATGTGCAAATGGCAAATCTTCAGGCGAAGGAAGCTTTCTTAAAGAAAACTGAATCCCTCTCCACAGAAGTTAGCGCTGCGACCAATAAGTTAAACGAAGCACAAAAGACCATCGATAAAGTCAATGCAATGATTAAGGACATTGATACGACTGAGGCAAAAGCTTTGGCAGAAGCGGCTAAAGACATCAAGAAGAAACTGGACAAAACTAGAGAAGCTTTTAACGGTCCAACAAGAGAAGGTCAGGGCATTGTTCGAAACCTCTTCCCCACTACCATGACCCGTCAGTTTGTGCCACGCAGCTATGCTAACTCCAGCTTTGGTGCTCCGGGTGCTACCGAAGAGCGACTTTACACTCAAGCCAAGGAATCCGCTGAGGAAGCTATCGCTGAGGTCAACAAATTCATGAACGGGGATTGGAAAGCTTTCGAAGAGAAAGTGAAAGCTACTCCGATTGATTTATTTGAGACGGTGAAGAAGTAATTTTCGGAAAAAAAATATCCCTTATTTGACAAAAAGCATCCTGAATTTTCGGGATGCTTTTTTCATTTTTAACTCATTTTAATCCAAGTGAATATTATTTAACTTCAGTGCTAAAATATGGAAGTTATGAACTCTCAAAACCCCGAAAAATTAAGTCTTTGAGCTTCGCAATTAACCTCTTAAACTTATACTTTATTTAGACTAACTTATCATAGAGATTTCCCCCACCCTATGAACCACTCTGAAACACAAATAGAAAGGGTTAGTCAATGGATAGAAAAAGTCACTTATAATGACCTCCCCGAGGAAGTAGTAGCACTCGCCAACTTACAAAGCATAGATTGCATAGCCGCAATTTGTGCAGGCCATCGATCCCAAGTGGGACAAAAAATTTACCAAGGTTTTAAAAGAAAAGGTGAAACTGGCGACGTTTTAATTTTACCAACGGGAGAATTATGGAGCCTTAAAGATTCCGTGTATTATCACTCAGCAATGATCAATGCTCTGGAAATGGACAACTTTTCATTTATGGGGCATCTCAGTCAGTCAGCTTTCAGCACTGCTTGGGCATTGGCTTACAGAAACAACTTCACTCATGAAGACTTTTTACTTGCTTCCGTTGCAGCTCAGGAAGTATCAGGCAGATTAAGCGCCTACCTATCCACGGGTCCATTGCAAGGGCACATGCGGTCCTTTATTCATCGTGTAGCTGGAGCTATTGTGGTGACAAAAATTCATGGCTGCGAAGCTTCCGTTATCGCCAATGCCATCGCCATCGCTCTTTCCGGTCCAGAATATTACATGATTCCGAGCTCGTTTTCTGCAGACACAAAGGTGACGAGTACTTCATCTGCAACTATTGAAGGGATGAATTCCGGATTTCTTGCTATGGA
>CAYTXN010000102.1:0-1067 GCA_964441195.1 uncultured Limnohabitans sp. | reverse complement strand
TTTGAGTGGAACGACCTCGTTCAGTTAGCCAGTCTCCCAAAAGGTTATTTCAGTTACCTCTTCTTAAGATATTTCAATAGTGTGAAAGGAAAGTATGTCTATAAAAATATAAAATCTCATGAGCAGGATTTATCCAAAATGGAGTTTAGAATAGGTGCTGAGGTGTTTATTAGATTTAAAAATGGAACTGAGGCAAGAGGCTCTTGTGAAGTACCCAAAGGATTTGCAGGTGACAAAAACAAAATCAAATCTGTAAGTGAAAAATTCGATCGAGAGACATTTCCAGTTCTAGGAAAAGAGAAAGCCTTAAGCATCAAACATCTGTTTCTAAATCCAACTAATCATAGTTTAAGAACCATGTTTAATGAAATATTTTTTAATAGTTGAATCTCAAACTAATTTTTCACTGAACCAAAAAGTGCTCTAAAAAACCGGAGCAAATGAAATTGTGAAATTTTAATTTTTTCAATTTTTTGATTGGTAAAATCTCATTTTTCAATACTTGATCTTTTTCTAATTTTCATATGAATCATCAATTTATTTCCATGATGATTCATAAAGTTTCAACAAGTATCAAGTATTTTTAGATAGGGTATACTCCACTTTTCAGTCTAGAAATCGTCGATTTGTAAATAAACACGAGTCAAATATGCTGATTAGAAGATCATCATTTGAAGACAATGAAGGACTGCTGAAATTGACAAAGGCATGTCCAATGGACGGTTTAATTAAGCTTAGGATTGACAGAAATCCTAACTTCTTTTCATTACTTAAACTGAAGGGCGAATATTTACTTTTTGTAGCTGAAGAAAACAATCAGATTATTGGAGCAGTCGCTTTCATCGAAAAATTGGCCTACATCAACGGAAAGCCACAACAAACTGGCTATATCTCTGACCTTAAAATACTGCCTGAACATAGAAGCACCCTAGTAGCCATTCGCTTAGTCAGACAAATAGACGATCTTATTAAATCAAAGGGAATCAACTATACATTCATCCTTTCTGCAAAAGGTAATAAGGCTGTCAATAATCTTTTTAAGGGTCGAGCCGGTACGACTGGAACGA
>CAYTXN010000101.1:8102-10167 GCA_964441195.1 uncultured Limnohabitans sp. | reverse complement strand
AAAAATCAACTCAGATGGACTTTCCAGGAATGGAAAAGGTCATAAAGGTGCAGATTTCCCTGCAGTGCTTTATTTCCAAAATTGGGGTCAAAATAATGTCTGCTTTTGAGCGAAAATCCGGCCTCTTGCAAAGCCTGTAGCAAATCGGCTAAGCTCTCACTTTCCGATTCATTTTTCTCTTTTTCCCCTTCACATAAAGCAGCAGGATTTACATTTTCTGCAGGGGTTGCCGAATGAATCTGAAAATCCGATGTTTCTATTGAAATGTGGCTTTTTCCCTGGAGGTAATCAGCAGGCAAAACGGCTATCATCTGGCTTTGGATTGCCAAAGTCAATCGGAGTAAAAATACAATCAAGCCGAGAAATGAAACCATGTGATAATTAGACGCCGAAATGTACGATTTTTAAACAATACATAATTTTTTTTGGGAAAATTTATAAAATTCTGAAATAATCATTCGGTTTATTTCATTGTTTCCAAATCATACAAACTTTTTTATCCTTTTTGAAAATAAATAAAAAAACCCCGGTGGATTAAACCGGGGTTGGGGTGACGTGAACAACTTTTCACTATTCCTTTAAATTTACCAAAAGATAATTGGTCTCAGATACAGAAAGGAAGACTGCATTGAACTTTTCGAAAGGGCTCTATCCTACTCCGTCAGCTTGAAATCTTCAAACCAAGTAAACAGAATGGATTCCAATAAAAATCAAGTTATAGGGACTTATTCCGAATAATATTTCGAATACGGAATATTATTTACTCGAAATCCATACAAAGTTATGGATATAAAAGGGTGATATTTATTCGGTCCGTTATTTCTTGATATTTATCAAATCAGCTCTTTCGCCAAATCCAGACCCAAGATTTGCCCTTTTTCCAAGAAAACCCAAGATTCCAAACGAAGTACCAGAATAGGTAAATGATCAGCAATACCCCATAAAAAAGACCTCGATTTAATCGAGGTCAAAATGCAAAAAGAGGAAATAAATAAGAGTCAATCTTGTCGAAAGAGGATTTAATTTATGATCCAGTGATTTATGCCTAGGAGTCAAAATTCTCCCCAAATAGGTACAATCAAATTGTGAAGTTTTTTAATGCGATTGTAATGTAAACGGACTATCAATTTCTAATTTCTATTTTTCCACTGGAAACCGAACCTGAAATAGTATGTGACGATCCATTGTTGATTTTCAAAACTCCTGAAGATGAACTTTGACCTACAATCACCTTTCCACTCCCTGCCTGAAAATCATAATTGAAGTCTCCCAGATCGGAAATTGTCTGGATTTCAATTCGTCCGGAAGAGCTTATCAATTGAGTTTTTGGGCCTAAACCGATGCGTGTTCCAGAAATAGTGCCGGAGCTCACTTTTAAAACTTCAATTTCTTCGACATTATCCATCTTCAAGTTTCCCGAACTCAGATTGGAATTCAGTTTTCCATAGATTCTCTTGACATTCACAGACCCACTGGAGGCAACGATGTCAAGATCGCCTTCCATTTGATCAATGACCACTCCTCCTGAGGAAGATTCCACATCCAAATTCCCGATTAAATTGTAGCCTTCAATGGATCCTGAACCAGCCTTCAATTTGATAGCGGGAGATTTGATCAAATGAACCTGAATGGAACCAGATCCAGAAATAACCGAAAGATTCGGATGTTCTACACCAAAAATCCGAGTGGTACCTGAACCAGATGCAATGTTCAGTTCCATGTCTTTAGGTCCTGTGAGGTTCAAAATTCCCCTATGATTTCCACCACCCACGACGCCGACTTGATCAAGCTCGATGAAAAGGGTATTTCCTTCCACACTGTATTCAATTTTGTAATTACCAGGTCGGGAGGATTCCAAAGTTCCTTCCATAATGACTTCTGTTTGTCCTGCAATCCCTTCATAATTCACGGCTAAAAAACCGGATTCCAGATCGATTTGGCTGATGCTCGAAAACTCCTCGTCGATGGATTGGACAAGTTCAAGTTCGCCATCACATGCACTAAGCACAAGTGAAGCCGACAACAAAATTCCCAAAACACTTTTGGAATTGGGTGTAAATAAATT
>CAYTXN010000101.1:6622-8002 GCA_964441195.1 uncultured Limnohabitans sp. | reverse complement strand
TTCATAGTTGGTTAGGTATTCAAATAAATGGACGGAGATTTACTGTAGGAAAGACGAAAAACGCAGCCATTTGCTACAGCTGTCACGTTCTTTACAATTTTGTTGACAAAAATGAAGGACATGAAGTTTTTCTACTCAAATTAGCCTTGTAAGAGGCGAGAAAAAACTAAAATTACACCCTCCAGTTGACCATTTATGAAGCATTTAGGCATATTTTTATTCGAAGGAGTGGAAGTGCTCGATTTTGCGGGACCCTTTGAAGTTTTCTCAGTTGCCAGTCAACTTTCAGATTATTCGATTCTAAAAGTGTTCACTTTTGGAGCAGATGATTCCCTTATCCGAACAAAAAATGGCCTTCTGGTAACTCCTGATTTTGGTCTCACTGACTTGCCTAAAATGGACTATTTGGTTATACCCGGAGGAGATGGGACCAAGAAGGTGATCCAAAACCAAGAACTTTTAAATGAACTTCAAAAATTAATTCAGGATTCTCTGTGGACGATGAGCGTATGTTCAGGTTCAAGAATTCTGGGAAAAACAGGATTTTTGAATGGGAAACCCTTTTGCACACATCATGAAGTCTTTGAAAGCATGGAGGAAATTGTCCCTGATGGAATTCCAATGCACGAGCTGAGATTTGTACAAAGTGATGAAAAAATCTGGACAGCAGCCGGTATTTCTGCCGGGATCGACCTGGCTTTGCACCTTTTGGAAGGAACGTTTGGAGACAAATTGGCTTTACAAACTTCCGAATACATGGAGTACTTACCATATCTGAATTGTAAATGATCGCCAAAACTCCGACTCCCCCTTATTACGCAGTGATTTTTTCCAATCTCCGGACAGAGATTGAAGATGGCTATGAAGAAATGGCTGATGAAATGGTCCGATTAGCGGAAAAGCAACCGGGATATTTGGGCCATGAAAGTGTCCGAGACGGACTAGGAATCACCATAAGCTATTGGGAAAGCTTGGAGTCTATTAAAAATTGGAAAGCGAATTCCGACC
Source organism: uncultured Limnohabitans sp. (assembly GCA_964441195.1). Lineage (GTDB taxonomy): Bacteria > Bacteroidota > Bacteroidia > Cytophagales > Cyclobacteriaceae > Algoriphagus. Next base: position 6,994 of record CAYTXN010000101.1, on the reverse strand, counting down.
ATTTAATCGCTCAAAAATTCGGTCGTGAAAAATGGTATGCTGCTTATAAAACTCGGATAGCTAAAGTTGAGCGGGATTATTCATTTGAGATTTGATTTCTCATCCTGTAGAGGTTATTTTTAATTAAAACTATATAGAAATATAGGCCACATAGATTTTGTACTTTGATCAATTTGATGCTTTGTGTTTAAAAAAATCCCTATGCGTTCCCTTGCTTTGGTTACAACCACAAAGAAACCTAGGACAAATAGCTTAATGACTTTGATCTCTTTTGATGTTTTGTGTTTAAAAAATCCCGATGCGTTCCCTTGCTTTGGTTACAACCACAAAGAAACCTAGGACAAATAGCTAATGACTTTGATCTCTTTTGAT
>CAYTXN010000101.1:3046-6522 GCA_964441195.1 uncultured Limnohabitans sp. | reverse complement strand
TAATGACTTTGATCTCTTTTGATACTTTGTGTTTAAAAAAGTCCTGATGGGTCTCGTTGCCTTGGTTATAACCACAAAGAAACATAGGTACAAAGGGTTTTTACTATAACTGTCAGTGTACTCATTTCCCTTTTTCGATTTGTTCCTTCAGCTCCTTGACTCGGTCTTTTATATTCATTTCCGAGATATCCAGGTGTCCGGATGTGGCTTTAAGGAAATCTTCAACTGCTCCGGTATGATCAGTTGATTTTCCTTCAGCCAAAGTCACATAGCGCATCGTCGACCAAAGAACAGTTTTCAATTGGGTTTTGGAGTCATCAGTCATGTAATATTCTACCACGATCGTATTGTGATTATGCCAAAGAATCCGACTCATGATGCGAATCCACTCTCCCACCATCGCCGGTCGGACATAGCTGATATTGTGATTGTAAACGACCCAAGCAGCTTTGTAAGTTTTGATCAAATCGATGATCTCGAGTCCGTAAAGTTTCGGCACTTGATCTTCTCTGGCATTGAAAAAATAGTCGAAATACTTCGCATTATTCAGGTGGCGCAAAGGATCACAATCCTGAAATCGGATAACAACTCGGCTTTCAGTCTCGGTGGGATAGTGTTTATCTGGATTATATTCAAACATAGTCTAAAGTTCTTCACTTGTTAAAATCGTAATTCCTGACGACAGCATTTCAGCAATCGCCAACTCACCATCCACCGGCTTCAAATTAACCGCTCGAGTAGCGTCAGCTACCAAAAAAGTCTCGAATCCCAGACTTTTTGCATCCAAGGCAGTGAATTTCACACAATAATCCAAAGCCAAGCCACAGATGAAAACGCGATCAATTCCTTTTGATTTCAGATAATCGCCCAATCCAGTATCGCCTCTTCTGGCATTGTCAAAGAATCCAGAGTAAGAATCGACTTCAGGATTTTTGCCTTTTTGGAAAATCGCTTCCCATTGACTTTGGTTCAGTTTGGAATGGAAATCCGCTCCATGCGTTCCCTGAACACAGTGTACTGGCCACAAAATCTGCTTCAATCCAGCCAATTCGATGAATTCACCAGGATTTTTCCCGGGATGATTAGCTGCAAAACTCCCATGATCCGCAGGATGAAAATCCTGAGTGGCGATAACATGCTTGAATTTTAATTGCAAATCATTAATCAGTGGAATAACCTGATCACCATCCTTGACCTCAAGTGAACCCTCAGGTAAAAAGTCGTTTTGCACGTCAACAATGATCAGCGCAGAGGTCTCATTAATCCATTTCATTTTCAAATGTTTTTGCTTTCAGAACCAATTCCATTCTCAAATGGTGCAGATTTTCTTCCAAACCAACAGGGTAAAGATGTGGATTGACCAATCGCTTGTGGGTTTTATCAAGTGATTCCAGCTGATTTCCAGCTCGATCTCTGATCTCAGTCAAACTTGGAATGGTGTATACTAACTTTCCATTTTGAAAAATATGCTTCAACAAAACCTCCTCCTGATAGTAAATTGGCATGAGGCGCTTCCTTCTTGTGGCATCCACGGGATCGATGATTACCACGCTTTTTGGATCGATTTCCTCAGATTCCAAATAAATCATATCCGCCACCGCTTTTCCCCGACTGAGATATCGCTTCACATTGTGAAAGCCCGGAATATTGATCTTCATCGATTGAGAAGACACTTTGACCTTAGGATCCCAAGTCCCGTCGGCTTGCTTTACTGCCGAAAGTTTGTAAACCGCGCCCAAGGCTGGCTGATCGTACGCAGTAACTAATTTTGTTCCAACACCCCATACATTGATATCCGCATCCTGAGTCTTCAGCGATGTGATGATATGTTCATCGAGATCGTTGGAGGCGACGATTTTTGCATCGGGAAATCCTGCTTCGTCCAGAAGTTGTCGAGCTTTGGTGCTGAAGTAAGCCAAGTCCCCCGAGTCGATGCGGATTCCGATCATTTCTTTTCCTTTGCTGCGCAAAACCTCCCCGACTTTGATCGCATTTTTCACTCCATTCAGCGTGTCATAAGTATCGACCAGAAAAATACACTGGTCGGGAAAAGCATCAGCATAAGCCTGAAAAGCTTCCAATTCTGTCTCAAAAGACATGATCCAACTGTGTGCATGGGTACCGGCAACTGGAATCCCGAAGAGCTTTCCAGCCATCACATTCGAGGTCGAAGTACATCCACCGATATATGCCGCTCGGCTTGCCGCCAAAGCGCCGTCAATTCCTTGCGCTCTCCTAAGTCCAAACTCCAAGACCGGTTCGCCTTGCGCGGCGATATTGATCCGGGCCGCTTTGGTCGCGATCAAAGTCTGGAAATTAATGATATTCAAAAGTGGCGTCTCCAGCAGCTGACATTGAATCAAAGGTCCTCGAACTCTCACCAGTGGAGCATTTGGAAATACGACTGTTCCCTCTTCCACGGCATCGATGTCGCAGGTGAATTTGAGATTTTTCAAATAATCAAGAAAAGCGGATTCAAAAACAGGACTTCCATCCTTGTTTTTCATGTCTTCCAGATATTTCAAATCCTCTTTTTCAAACTTGAAATTGCTGCAAAAATCAATCACATAATCCAATCCCGCAGCCAGTGTAAATCCACCTTGGAAGGGATGCTTTCTAAAAAAAAGGTTGAAAACTGCCTCTTGTTCGCCTTTTCCCGATTTCCAATAGGCATAAGCCATCGTAAGTTGGTAGAAATCAGTCAGCAAAACCAGATTGCTTTGGTAGAGGTCTTTGGTTATTTTCATTTTTTATGTCAGTTTTTTTAAAGCCACCTAGCTTCTAAAACTAAACTAAAGGTAGCCTGATCTGCTTATCTGAGCAAGATATCGGCATTTTGATAATCGATTAAAAAAATTTATTCATTTTCGATTACATTTTTCACACTACCTCAGACAAAGCATTGAATAGCAGATGAAGCTAAACAGAACCTTGATTGATTCGGAGATTTTGGACCAAATCCGAACCAAAAGCGATCCGAATCAGGCCATTAGTCAATTGTATTCCCAACATTATGGAATGTTGGAGCACTACATTTTGCAAAACACAGGATCTGCCGATGATGCTGCTGATTTGATTCAGGAAGTGATGCTCGTATTTATCAAACTTGTGACAGAAGAAAAATATCGCGGAGAGGCCTCTATCAAGTCTTTTCTCTACAGTATCTGCCGAAATCTTTGGATCACGGAACTGAGAAAAAGGAAAAGTACCGCTGCCCGACATGATCGATACGAAGGCGAAAAAGACCAACTGGACACTAATATCAGTGAGCAGATCAGTAGAAATGAAAACCTGAAGTTTGTGATGGATCTCTTCGAAAAGTTGGGCGAGAAATGTCAGCAGATTCTGACCCTATTCTACTTTGAGGAATATTCAATGAAAGAGATTTGTGAAAAAATGGATTTCAGTTCGGATCAAGTCCTGAGAAACAAAAAGTATAAATGTCTTCAAAGCCTAACAGACCAAGTCAAATCATC
>CAYTXN010000101.1:1309-2946 GCA_964441195.1 uncultured Limnohabitans sp. | reverse complement strand
GATCGAGGCTGAAAATCTACTGACTTCGGAAAGTAATTTTGCAGATCAGGTGGACTATTATTTAGTGAAATCTTACCTTCTCCAGAATAAAATTGAAGAGTCAGAAGCTCGAATGATTAAGATTCTTGAGGATCAAAACCACACCTACCATCATAACTTCAGTCAGTTTGATCTTTTGAAAATGAAAATTTTGAAACTAAAATAGAACTTTAAATCACTCATATTCAGCCAAATCCTTTCCATGGGAAAGGACTTTTTTATTTTTTTTAGAACTCTGGTTACACTTTGTGCGGTTGTTGCTACTAATAGGAAACAACCAATTATTCATACTATGAAAACAACGAACAGAATATTCGCACTTTCCTTAGCACTCGCAGGCTTCACTCTATTTTCTTGCTCAGAGGATTCTGATCCAGATATTATCGGAGAAGGCGATGTGAGAATTGGGATGGGTGTGAAACTTAAGAATAGTGGTAATGCCGGCGCTCGAATGATGAATGCAGGAATTGAAGTAGAGAGCGGATTTCTCCAAATCAAAGAAATCGAACTGGAAACCGAAGGTGTGGACGAAAACGGTGACGAATTCGAACGCGAACTGGAACTGAAATTTAAGGAAATCAAAAAAATTGACTTCAATGAATTTGATGCCGGAGTGGACTTTTTTATCAATATTCCAGCCGGTAATTACGAGGAAATCGAATTTGAAATTGATCTGATTGATAACCGAAATCAACCAAGTATTCAATTGGACGGAACTTACAATTACGAAGATGGAAGTTCAGTTCCGATGAGATTTCAGGTCTTTGGAAACGATGACGATGATTTTGACTTTGAAGTCGAATTAGAAGGAGATGACGACGATGATTTATTTTTCCTCGATGGGGTGAATAATCCACTTGCGCTTTTCGAGATTGATGCCAAAGGTTGGTTTGTAAATGTGAGCACTTCCGAATTGGAAAATGCAGAATTGACCGACGGAATACTCCTGATTAGTAAAGACGCCAATCAGTCTATTTATAGAAAAGTGGAGTCTAGAATCAAGGATTCGACAGATATTGAATTGAAAATGAATTAAGCAAAATACCGTTTATAAACCCAAAAACCGACATTTTGCGATGTCGGTTTTTTTTATTTTTAAGCCTCAAAGGATTCTTTACCATTTTTAAAAAAAAACTTTATTCGACCGATTACATCCGATTGATCTGCTCCGACAGAGAGTAGATTTTAACCAATAATCGGATGAAAAACACCTCTAAACTCCTTCTTCTTTTTGCCTTCGTTTTTCTTGGAGCAAAACAGGAATCTTTTGGGCAATATGAAACCAGACTCTGGAATAGCTTCAGTATGGCAGCACCGCTTACTGAAAACCTAAGCATTAGAGGTTCCTATCTCAAATCCTTGAATCTCTCCAGCCCAGAGATTGAGACTTCTTTCAATTGGTATGCTTTAAAATTGGGCTATAAAATCAATAAAAAATGGTCCGCTGAATTCGGAACTGCCTGGATGAACCTGCCAAATTCCGGCAGAACTACAAATCGGATTTTTGCAGAAGGAACTCACCGGGTCAAACTGGATAAAACATTCAATCTCAGAAATAGCCTTCAATTTGAGCGGCACAACGATCAGGAACAGCGATT
>CAYTXN010000101.1:0-1209 GCA_964441195.1 uncultured Limnohabitans sp. | reverse complement strand
CATGAATTCAACCTAGTACTCTCTGAGACTAACAAAATCAATGTCACAAATCCGAACAATGGCAGAATCCAAAGACCATTTAACAATCAACACATTGTTGGAATTTCTCTCTCTTATCAATTAAATGGATTGAATGGAGAAGGCTTCCTACCTATCAATTTCTAATAAAATCAACCAAAAAACACCCACAATAGAGATGGAAAATCGAATTAAAAAAGGAATCATCTGCGCTCAGGTTGCTTATGATCAACTAATCGAGCCAAACCAACTACCGTCAAACTACCCAATCAAAGCAGGAGATGTCGCAATCTTTGAAGTGACTGAAATTGGCAAACACACTCAAATTCAATCAAGTGGCAGAAATCTAACTTTAGCTGTTGGTGATCACATCATGGGTGCCTTCGGTGCCAGATATGCAACCAATCAATTCGAGGGATATGTGCCAGAAAGCCTAACAGAGGAGTATCATATGCTGGGAGGTGGTGGAGTAATTGGGATCTTGGAATCTTCGCATTCGAAGTATGAAAAAGAAGGACCAACTCGCCTCAAAATGATCGGATTTGTAGCCTCATCGGAAGGAAAGATCGTGAACACGATCAATGAAGGTGCACCAAAATTAAAGCGATTTGATGGATCAAATGCAGCTAAAACAAAGGTGATCCTATCTCTTGGCTCATCTATGGACAGTGGAAAGACTACCACTGCCGCATTCATTTGCCATGGCTTTGCAAAACAAAATAAAAAAGCCGCCTACATCAAGCTAACTGGGACCGCCTATCCAAAAGATAAAAATCTAGCTTATGATATGGGAGCTTGCATTGCTGTAGACTTCTCAAAATATGGCTTTCCATCTACCTATCTAAGAAGCGAAATCGAACTTCTTAACCTTTACGAATCACTCCTGAGTGATGTAATGTCCAAAAATCCTGACTATGTAGTCGTAGAGATCGCTGATGGGCTATTTCAACGGGAGACGCGCATGCTGCTCAAAAATCCGGTTTTCATGAGCACTGTCCACCAAGTCGCTTTTTCGGCAGGAGACAGTTTATCTGCAGCGCAAGGAATCCATACACTGGAAAGTTGGGGAATCATGCCCTCGGCACTGTCAGGACTTTTCACAGCTAGCCCATTGCTGATCAAAGAAGTCAAAGAATACCTCTACGAAAAACAGGAAATCCTATTCATGCCGATCTTGAATCTGGAGGACCT
>CAYTXN010000100.1:8968-10169 GCA_964441195.1 uncultured Limnohabitans sp. | reverse complement strand
TGTGGTTTTTCCTGCTTTCCGACATCTTCACTTTTGCTGCATTTCTGATCACTTACGTCGCTACCCGAGTAACCTATCCGGCCTACGAAGGTCCTGCGACTGATTTTGTTGGCTCCAATGAATACTGGCCAGTTCCAGAACTTGTGTTTGAAGCTCTTCCATTTCTTCATGGAGTTCATGCGCCTTTGATTTTTGTCGGTATTATGACTTTCATTTTGATTGCTAGCTCCGTTACCATGGTTTTGGCAGTGGAGGCAGGTCACAGAAATGACAGGAATGATGTAGTAAAATGGATGCTTTGGACTTTGCTAGGAGGAATTACTTTTCTAAGCTGTCAGGCTTGGGAGTGGAATCACTTTATTCATGGCACTGAAAGTGGAACAGTTCTAACCTACATTAATTCCTTGAATCAAAACGTCACCGAAACGGTTTATGGAGCTAATCTTATTGTGAACGAATATGGCCCGGCTTCCTTTGCTCAGTTATTCTTCTTTATCACAGGGTTTCATGGTTTTCACGTAACCGTTGGTGTGTTCTTATTATTCCTTTGCTTTTATCAAGCAGCGGTTGGCGAATATGACAGAAGAGGTCACTATGAAATGGTAGAAAAAATAGGCCTTTATTGGCACTTTGTAGACCTTGTTTGGGTATTCGTTTTTACTTTGTTCTATCTGATCTAAGCAGTTTAAAAATCTTTGAAATATGGACATTCAGGAAAATAAATCAACACTTGTCGTAGAGAAACGCGACGAACAAAAGATCAAGAAGATCTGGAAAACAGCATTTATCCTTTTGGCAATTACAGTTGTTGAATTCATCATGGCTTTCACCATGGATAGAGGAATTCTACTTTACTTCTTGTTTATCGCCCTCACGGTTTGGAAAGCTAAGTACATCATGATGGAGTTTATGCACCTTGGGGATGAGGTAAAGCCTTTGTTTTATTCGATCATTGTACCCTTGATATTCTTGGTGTGGTTGGTGATTGCTTTAGTAAAAGAAGGTTCAGATATCTTCCTAATGCGTTGGTAAAAAATTAAAAAAATCGATAAAAATGGAAGGTTGAAGTGAATCACTTCAACCTTCTTTTTTGTTAATAAAAAAATATGAGAGGATTAAGGATATTGCAGGGGATGGTGCTGGTTTGCATTTTACTCATTCCTGTTTTTCTATTAATTGCATTTGTTGTCATTCCAGCCGA
>CAYTXN010000100.1:0-8958 GCA_964441195.1 uncultured Limnohabitans sp. | reverse complement strand
CATTCCTGTTTTGGTGTTTATGTTTCTTAGAGGATTTGGGACCAATGAATACGATCTTCCCATTTTCTTTCAAAATGGGGTGGATAACCCCTTTCTAGAATGCCCAATTACTGATACTACTCAGCATTACATTCCGGAATTTACATTTACCAATCAAGAAGAATTACCGATAGGACAAGCTCAAATGGAAGGGAAAATCACCATTGTAGATTTCTTTTTCACTTCCTGTCCAAGCATCTGCCCCGTCATGTCAAAGGAAATGGAGCGAGTCAATGACATGTTTAGAGACGAATCTCGAGTTCAGATCATGTCGATCAGCATCGATCCGGAATATGACACCCCTGCCATTCTAAAAGAATATGCGGAAGAGCATGGAGCTATTCCAGGTAAGTGGCATTTCCTCTCTGGCCCAAAAGAGGAAACATATCAACTTGCTCGCTGTGGTTTTGTGATTCCGACCATAGATGGGAATGGAGTTCCAGATGACTTTGTTCACACGGATAAATTTATCTTGGTTGATGAGATGGGAAGAATTAGGGGGTACTATAGCGGAACAAATCGCGAAGAAGTTGATTTATTGATGTTAGAGACAAAAGTTTTATTGCATGCAAACAAATAACGGAGCCATGCTTCAAGGAGAAGCCAAGGTGAAAAACTGGATTATTGTAATTTCGATATTAATTCCATTGGCAGTCGCTGTACTGCTGTTCATGCCCGCCAAAATCACTGCTTTGGGTGATTGGGTTTACTTTCTTCCTCATCTGAATGCAGTCATCAATACAGCAGCATCTGTCGCTCTTATCATAGGATTAATTTTCGTCAAGCAAAAAAAATACGGTTATCACGGCGCTATGATGACAATTGCATTCGTAATGGGTGCCATTTTCTTAGTTTCGTATGTGATTTACCATGCTTCTGCAGAAAGCACCAGTTATGGAGGAGAGGGATTTATCCGAACGGTGTATTATTTTCTTTTGATAACCCACATCATTTTTGCTGCAGTTGCACTTTTCCCAATTCTTTTTGCTTATTACTATGGCTTCACTGATCAGCGTGAAAAGCATCGAAAAGTGGTTAAATTTGCTTTTCCAATCTGGTTGTATGTTTCAATCACTGGGGTAATCGTTTACTTGATGATAAGTCCGTATTATGTAAATTGATTGATTGGAGAGAAATTGTTTTCAGGTGATCATTCTTCATTTTGAAAGCCAAAAGGAAATTAGAAAGCGGGTATTTAATGACCTGCAATTGAAAGTTAAATTAGAAATATCATGAAATGCCCATGAGAAAGACTTCTCACACAGGGGAATGATTATAGGGCATTCCATCTGACAACTCAAAACAATTTATAAACAGATGAAATTGAAATATTGCTTAGTTGTACTATTCTTCCTGGGATTTCAAGTTATAAGTTATGCCCAGTGCGCGATGTGCCGTGCTTCTGTAGAAAATAATGTCAGTAATGGAGACACCAGCATTGGTGCTGGACTGAACAGCGGGATCTTGTACCTCTTCGTTATGCCCTATTTATTAGCTGCGGTCATAGGCTATTTTTGGTATAAATCAGCCAAAAAGAAAAAGGCAAAACTCTCACTTCGGTAAGAGATCCAAAGGCAAAGTTTGATACCAGACTTTGCTTTTTTATTTTTAGCATAAATGAGCTTCAAAACCCGTAGACTGATCATATCGATCAGTGTGATTTCTCTTCTAATTGTTCTGGTTCTCAATTTTTTCGTTTTCCAAAAAAGCGAAGAAGAAAGGTATTTCGAAGCTATTCAATCCAAAATTCAAAAGGTAGACAGTCAGTTTGACGAGGACTTTATCCGCGTATTGATGAATGTTCGTCCTGAGGAATCCATTACTTTTGAGCAGGTCAGCAATCCTGATCATACCCATCCATTCTATATATTGGATACTTCGGGAAATTTACTTTTCTGGTCTGATTTTACCACCACCCTTGATTTCTCTGAATTGGACCTTAGCCAGGAGTTTCAGTTAATTGAGGATCCATTTGGGACTTTCTTTGTGAAAATCAGGAAGATCAAGCGAAATACCACAGACTATTTCTTGGTCCATGCACTTCGCCTGATTTGGCCTGGGAATATTGAAAACGACTACCTCAAAACAGGCCCAAATCCAGATTTCTTTGGAAATGACCGATTTCAATTATTCGTAGAACCTGCTGATGGAGCATATCAAGTTTCTTCACTTGCCGGTAAGCCTTTGTTTGGGATAGGTTTTCAGTTGGGATATGAACCTGTGGGGAGAGTTTCCAATACAGCATTGCTGATCTTTATTTGTTCGATATTTCTACTTTACTTTTTATTGAGTTTTGATTTTTTGAGAAAAAAATGGAAAAGTGGACATCAATGGCAGACAATAGGCTATGGTTTTTTGGTCTTACTCACCATCAGGATTTCAATGGTTTTGCTCAATTTTCCGGGTAGTTTTTTTGAAACCTCGTTATTTGATCCTGCTAATTATGCTTCCTCTTGGTTTAATCCCAGTCTGGGCGATTTGTTTCTGAACACCATCTGTATTGGGTTTATCCTAGGTTTGACGATTTTTCAGCTTTCTTCTAAGAAAACTATTCAGCAGGTAAGCGCACTGAATGGCCAAAAGAACTTTGAAATGGGATTGGGTTTTTCATTGCTTCTGACTACCATATTCTTTGGTTTGGTTTGGTTTTTTCCCAGGGATTTGATTTTCAATTCTCAATGGGTCTTGGACATCCGTTCCATTCCTACTTTTGATCTTTTCAAGGGCTTGAGCATTTTAATCCTGTTCTTGTGGGGATCAGTTTATGTGCTTCTGTCGCTTACTCTTTTTAGTCTTTTGTTTAGCCTTCGAAAGGATAAAAAGAACTATTATAAATACATCATCGCATTGAGCATTCCGATCTTGATCGTTTCCTCATATTTCGATTTTTGGTTTGGACTGGCTTGGTTGATTCATTTCATTTTTCTGTTTAGCATTATTCGGTTTGAGCTATTTCAAAATGTCTTTAGGCTTGGATTGGACACTTTCCTGACGTTTTTCTACGCGTGTTTGGTGACGGCTAGCATTATTGGAGTGAGTACTTTCCAATCTGAAAGAGAGCGTCTCATTATTTCCAAAACAAGGTTTGCCAATCAAAACCTGATTGAAAATGATGTGATGACAGAGTTTTTTTTGGAAGACATTTTCACTCGGATGAAAAATGACCTCTTCATCCAAAACAGGATGGTGGATCCTTTACTTTCCAAAGATCCTGTCGAAACGAAAATCAGAAAGATCTACCTCGACAATTATTTTGATCAATTTGAAGTGGTGATTCGGATTTTTTCATCTTCCGGTCAGCAGATTCAAGGTCCTGCCGAACGGGAAGATTTGAGAGAGCTGCGACAACAATATGTGAAAAGTGACTTTGCTACAGGTGTTCGTGATTTGTATTTTATTCGAGGAAAAGAGACAACAGCAAGCAATAAATTTATAGCCTTTATCCCAATTTTGAGAGACGACAACCTACTCGGAACAGTCTTTCTGGAGCTCAATCAGCTAAGAATTCAACCTGGAAGTGTGTATCCCAAACTCCTCTTGGATCGGAAATATGCTGAAAAGCTCGATCCTCTAAATTATGATTATGCTGTTTTTAGAGAAAAAGAATTACTTCGAAGCTCGGGCACATTTAACTTCAATCAATCCGATTTTCTGAATGATTTAGATCGAAACCAGCTCTTTGATGGGGGGATTTTATTTCAAGGATTTCATCATTTTGGAATTAAAAATGGAGAAGAAATTATAGTGATATCTTCTCCCACGATATCGATTTCCCAGTTTTTTGGAAATATTTCGCTCTTTTTCGTAGCCTTTGTCTTTTTGACTTTCCTCGCAATTCTTCTCAATACGCTTTTCAAAGGATACCGAAATTTTGATTTCAACTATTCGACCAAGCTTCAGTTGTATTTGAATTTCGCATTCTTTTTCCCCATCATCATCATTTCCATTATTACCATCGGTCTGTTGGGAGGGAGCTATCAAGATGATCTCAACCGGCAATACATCGAAAAAGCGCGCTTGATTCGAAGTAATCTCGGCGTCTTTTTCAACAATCAAAATCCGGTAAGTGTAGATCGGGATTTGCTCAACGAAGAAATCAATACACTGGCTAATACAATTGCCAGCGATATCCATCTCTATACACCTGGCGGCTATCTGGAATCAACCAATCGACCCAATATTTTTGATAAAAAAATTATGGCTCCCTGGATCAATCCTTCTGCAATGGCAGGAATTATGGAAAATAATCAAATTCAATTACTGGTCAGTGAGCGACTAGGGAGGTTGCGTTATCAAACGGTTTACTTGGCAGTTCCATCTCAAATTGATCAATCAAATATTGGGATTTTGGCAGTTCCCTTTTTTGAATCCGAGACCGAGTTGAATTCTTTAATTTCAGACGTTTTGAGCAATATTTTCAATGCGTTCGTGGTCATATTTATTCTCTTTTTGGTCGTTTCATCCTTTGTTTCCAAGAATTTGACGCTTCCTTTTAAGTTGCTCACGCAAAAGTTAAAAGCCACCAACCTTGAAAATAACGAACCGATGTACTGGGGCTCCAAAGATGAAATCGGTCTGTTGGTCAATGAATACAACAACATGCTTTACAAATTGGAAGCGAGTAAAAAGGTGCTGGCCTCTACCGAAAAGGAATCTGCATGGCGAGAAATGGCCAAACAGGTAGCGCATGAAATCAAAAATCCACTCACCCCCATGAAATTGACACTTCAGCACCTGCTTCGCCTAGATCAGGAGGGCAAACTGGATGATCAGCAAAAGCTTCGAAAATCGCTTGAAACCTTGATCCATCAAGTGGATGCGCTGAGTGGGATTGCTTCGTCTTTTTCGACTTTTGCAAAAATGCCTTTGCCCAAAAACGAGTTGATGAACTTCAAGACTGTCCTGATGCAGGTGTTGGAGTTGTTTAAAAATGATCAGCGAGTCAAAATTGATTTTTTAGATGATTCGTACACCGAAGAGATCATCATCATGGGGGATGATAAGCTTTTTGGACGGGTGATTGCCAATCTAATTATCAATGGGATCCAAGCGGCTGAGGCAGGAAAAGCCCCACATATTAAAATCTGGCTTTGGATGACTGAGCAATCGGTTTTTCTCGAAATCGCTGACAATGGGAAAGGGATACCGCAAGAATTGAAGGATAAAATCTTTATTCCCAATTTTAGCACGAAATCCACTGGTTCTGGACTTGGGCTTGCTATCGCAAAGAGTGGTGTGGAAACAGCCGGAGGGAAGATTTGGTTTGATACAGAGGTAGGCAAAGGCACAACTTTTTACCTGACTTTCCCATTGGTCGAATAGTTTTGGCTTTTTACTACATTGAAAAAAGAAAAAAACCCGAAAAGATCTGATGCGTGTTTGGATAGCCTCCTGGTTTTTGTTTTTTGGGTTGACTTGGACTGCACAGGCTCAGGAAAAATGCCGATGGTATTCTGCTGATCACTTTGAAAATCCAGTCGAGCTTGATTCCCTTTCTGCAATCCAGGAGAGTATTCGAGTTCTTGATCGGTCAGGAAAGACTTACCCATTCACCTACAATCTTTCCAATCGTACTCTTCAGATCAGTTTTGATTCTTCATCGAAACCAGATTCAGTCCAAGTGTGTTACCGGACTTTGGCGATTCGCTTGGACCAGACGTTTGCCAAACGAACCTTGATTGCCGATTATGACTCCACAGCGATATTCAAGGACAATCGAGTTCAAAACATTCCGGATTTTGATATTCGGGAGGAGCTTTTTCCAAGTTCTAATCTATACAAAACAGGAAGTCTAACTCGTGGAGTTTCATTCGGGAATACTCAAAATGTGTTTGTCAACTCTGCTCTGAATCTCCAGTTGGAGGGAGATATAGGAGAAAATCTGAAAATCAGGGCTAGCATCACGGATCAAAATGTCCCGTTTCAACCGGAAGGAAATACCCAGCAGATTCAGGATTTCGACAATGTGTTGATTGAACTGTACAATGATAATTTCAGCTTGGCAGCAGGAGATGTGGTTCTTCAGCAACGTCAATCTGAATTTCTTAGATACTACAAAAACGTTCAAGGACTTCAGTTTACTTCCAAATACAAACCTAAAAAGGGTTGGGAGGCGAGCTCACAAGGTTTTGCTTCTGTAGCCAAGGGAAAATTCGCGTCCATTCAATTGCCAATTCTAGAGGGAGTACTAGGACCATATCGAATCAGCGGGCCAAACAATGAGCGCTTTGTCGTCATTATGGCCAATTCAGAGCGAGTTTTCTTGGATGGAAAACAACTTCAGCGAGGCTTCAATGCTGACTATGTGATCGACTACAATCAAGCGGAAATCACCTTTACGCCCAAAGTTCTAATTACTCAATATTCACGTGTGCGAGTTGATTTTGAATTTGCGGAGCGAAATTATTCCAGATCAATTCTCGGTGCAAATCACCTTCAGACCAATGGGAAGGTTGACTTTTATGTCAACTATTACCAAGAAAAAGACAACCGAAATCGGCCGCTTTTTACAGAGTTTACTCAAGGGGAACAGGCACTTTTGGCTTCGGTTGGTGATAATGTAGAAAATGCAGTAATCCCTCGCATCGATTCTGTGGCCTACGATCCTACTAGAATCCTTTATGAAAAAGGGACCGAAGTAGATGATTTTGGAAATACTCGAACCTACTATCGGTATTCTACTGATCCCGAACTTGCGTTTTTTGCGCTCTCCTTTTCTCAAGTAGGTGCTAACCAAGGTGATTACAGACGTACATCTCAGCTTTCGAACGGGACCGTTTTTCAATATGTGGCTCCGGTCAATGGACAACCGCAGGGAGATTATTCGATTTTGACACAACTTCCCGCTCCGGATAGCAAGCGGATGACTACGGCAGGGACTAGGGTCAAATTAGGCGAATATGAAAAAGTATACACCGAATTTGCCCTTTCTTCGGTAGACAAAAATCAGTTCTCCACTTTTGATGATGAAGATAATCAAGGTCTCGGATGGAAGATTGGACTGCAATCAGAAAATCGGGAAATCGGACTTTTCAGCGGGTATAAGTTCAAAGGTTTGACGGAGTTTGAATACAATTCGACCAACTTCAATTTCATCGACCGATTCCGTTACATTGAGTTTGACCGGGATTGGGGTATCACGCCAGAAATCCTGGAAACACCGGCTGCGGAGCGTTTTTTCCTTTCTCAGATTGGATTGGAAAAAGATGCTAAAAACACCTTCAATTATAAGCTTTATCTCAGAAATCGAGAGAATGTACTCAGTGGATCACAGCATACTGCGAACTGGAACGCTGAATTAGGGAAGCGATTTTTGGTTAGGCAGGAGTTTTTTCGGTTGAAAAGTGATCAAGATACTCTGACTTCTGATTGGACAAGATATCTGGGAAATGTAAGCTATCAGTCAAAAATCTTGGTTCCGGGCTATCAGTTTTCCTTGGATCGAAATGCATTCAAAAACACCGAGACAGATTCTGTGATTAGCACAGCCATGAATTTTAAGGAGCATTTGCTTTACCTCCGAAGCAATGATTCATTGAGTTATGCATTTTTGGTCGATGCTGCTTGGAGAGATGACAAAGCTCCGGTGGGAGGTAGGTTGCTCGATGACACCCGTGCTTTTACCTCCAATTTTACTTTCCGAAAGCAATGGACACAGCATAATCTTAGTAGCACCTTTACTTACCGGGAACTCGAATATTTGCAGCGTGATTTGCCAACCGAGTTGACTGTGATGGGAAAAGTGGACTATTCAGGAAGTCTTGGGAAAAATCTCATACGAAATGAAATCAGCTATGCCATTGGAAATGGACGTGAACTTCAACGGGAGTTTGTCTTTCTCCCTGCTCCAAATGGTGACGGCACGCATACTTGGCGCGATGACAATGGAGATGGTATTCAGCAGCTCAACGAGTTTTACATAGCCATCAATCCGGAGGAGAAGCAATACATTAAGATTTTTGTGCCCACAGATACTTATGTCCAAGCATACACAAGTTTGTTGAATTACCGAATTCAAGCACGGCTTCCGGAGTCTTGGAAAGAGGCAGGTGGTTTCTTGGCTTTTCTTCACAAATTCTCCAATACCACCAGCCTAAGTGTTGAAAAAAAGGTGACTTCGGATGATTTTCTGGATAGGGTCAATCCATTTATTGGATCTATAGACCGGGATCAAATTCTTTCCTTGCGGCAAATTCTCAGGACTAGTTTCTTCTTCAATCGAGCCTCAGCTAAGTATGGGTTTGACCTTTCTCTCTTTGATTCTCAGCTGAAACAACTGCTTTCAGGAGGTTTCGAGGACCAAATTCAACAAGATTGGAAATTGAATACACGCTATAACTTCAATTCGGTGCTTACACTAAGGATTATTGGGAGTACAGGAAACAGAACTTCAGCTTCTGATTTTCTCGAGAATCGAAACTACACGATCCAACAATCTACCATAGGTCCTGAGTTAGCATGGCAGCCAACTCCTTTTTTCAGGACAACAGGATCTTATTCATTTACGGGAAAAGAAAACACCCAAAATGAAGTATTTGATGAAAAAGCTCAAACTCATCAAATCGGATTGGATATGCGCTACGCGAAAGCGATCAAAACCACGCTGACCGGAAATCTCCGTTTGATTCAAATTGACTACAATGGAGAAATCAACTCTCCTATTGGGTATGAGATGCTTCAGGCCTTAACTCCTGGCACTAACCTGACTTGGTCTTTAAACTGGCTTCAAAAGATCGGAGAAGGACTTCAGCTCAATCTTGTCTATGAAGGTCGAAACTCTCAGGGCCTTGATCGAATTGTCCATGTCGGACGAATGCAAGTCTCCGCACTCTTTTGATAAAATAATGTAACTTTGCTCGCTGTAGATAGTTGTCATACTAACTATTAAAACACGAACAAAATGAGCAAAAGTATCCTCGT
>CAYTXN010000099.1:0-10183 GCA_964441195.1 uncultured Limnohabitans sp. | reverse complement strand
AGCGAAGGTTCGATTCCTGCTGGGAAGTCATCGGAACAATGATCCGATCGCCTTTGTCTGCCCCAGCTGAACTCAGGACTTTGATCCGGGTTTGCTTATTCGCTTTGTCTCTCAAAAGATAAAGTAAGTCCGGTGCATCCATCACCGCCACTCCATCGATATGCGTGATCACATCTCCTTCTGCGATATTCAGATCGGGGTGGGAAAGGGGAGACATCTCATCTGGATAATCAGGATCACTTAGGAAAATATGATCTATGGAATATCCTTTGAGTTTTTCATTTCTAGAAAATCTGGCTCCAAGCAACCCAACCTGAATCTGATCCTCTCCACTTCTCAAATCTCCTCCACCTACTGAAGTATGAAGTACACTTAATTCACCAATTAACTCACCCATCACGTCCGAAAGCTCCCGACGCGTGGTCACTCTATCGACTAGCGGGAGGTACTTCTCATACATCGCATCCCAATCCACACCGTGCATAGTTCGGTCGTAGAAATAGTCGCGCTCCATTCGCCAAGCGTCGGTATAGATCTGCTTCCAGTCCTCCCGTGGATCGACCGAAAACTTCCATCCGCTCAGGTTGAGTTGGTTCTTGGAAAGATCAGTGATCGGAGAAGTTCCCAATTCCACCACATAATGGTTTGCGCCCTGTCTCAGGACTGCGAACTTATTATTCAGCGAAGTAACAAAGCTATTTACTTTATCCACAAAGACTTTCTGCTCAGCTTTCTCATCTATCGGAGTCATCATCAATGCCGGATTATCCTCATTTGAAGCTCCTCCTCCATAATAAACTCCCATTCCGGGGCCGACACGGTGGTAATACAAGGCTTTGTCTGTCACCACGAGATTCTTGTAGTTTCCGGCTGGGATAGGAACCTCACGAACCCGCTCCATTAATCCCGCTTCTTCAATAGTGACAACAACAGGTCCCTCTGACTTTTTCTCTTCTGTAGGCTTCAGCTCATTTTTGGGTTGGAAAGGTGAAACCAATCCTTTTTTCAGGCCCACTTGATAGATTTTGATCTGCTTTTCCCAGAAAGGCTCCGGCTGACGAGTGCCCCAGGGCGAACCAATCCGAGATTCAAAATTCCTGTCAGACATGAAATAGATCCACTTTCCATCAGGACTCCATTGCGGATTCATGCTATTGGTTCGGTCAGTTGTCAATTGGATACGTTTGCCTGTCTCAGAGTTAAAAATAAACAGTTGCTGGAAGGTATTGGAAGCCCTCTCACCAAAAGCCAACCATTTGCTATCCGGTGACCAAGCCATCGCTCCACTGATACCCTCATCAGCAGCATTTGCTTTCACTTTTTTGCCGGAGGCCAAATCCATTACCCAAAGGTCATTTTCCAGATCATAGTAGGCGAGTTTTTTCCCATCGGGAGAAGGCAAAAGTCCAAATCTTAAGGTCTTGCCATCTGACGTGAGCTTTTTCCCCTGATCCAAACCCAAACCAGAATATTGATAGATTTCAAACTCACCGCTTTCATCCGAGAAGGTCAATATGTCTTTGTCGTCTGAAGAGAAAATCGCATCGCGATATCGTACTCCATCTTTTTGACTAAGTCGAAGCTGTCTCCCTTGCTTTGCCGGAAAAACAAAAACCCGTCCCCGGGCGGTCAGCGCCACTTTTTCACCATCATTGCTAACCGATATATTGCTGATGTAATTGGCTGGATTGTCTATCCAATATTCCCGCAATTGCTCAAAATCAGAAGTAAGGCTAATCAGGAGTTTCTTATCCTGCATGTTTTGGAAATCATGGACATATAAATCTGCCCCTGCCCGATACACCAGATTATTCCCGTGAATGGATGCTTCTCTTACATCATAGCTAGACTGCTTGGTATGCTGCTTCAGATCCGAACCGTTTTCATTCATTGACCAGACATTTTGGATACCATCTCGGGAGGAAAGGAAGTAAACTCGGCCACCATGATGAATCGGGTGATGATCTTCGCCTGTGTATTCGTTTGTCAGTTTTACTGCTTCGGCCTGACCGGAAGTATATTTCCAAAGCTGACGGGCAGTTCCGCCCTCATATCGTTTAGTAACATTGTTATGGAAAGTCGGTCGGACAAAATAATAAGTGTCTCCCGCAGCATTAAAACTTCCCTCAGCGGCCATGTCAAGAGGAACAATTGATTTTTTACCATTCTCAATATTCATGACCACTGTATTCAAGCGAGGCAAAGTGGAATATTGATTAGTCACGTAGGCAACTTCGGTAGCAGATTTCCAGTCAGTCGGGATCGAAGCGGCAGGTTCGTAAGTCAGCCTTCTTGGTAACCCTCCGGAAATCGGAATCAGATATACTTCCGTCGGTCCTTCATACGTGGCTGCATAAGCGACCCATTTTCCATCCGGGGAAATTTTGGGTGAGCTTTCATCCCCGGCATGCGTAGTTAGACGGATTGCTTCGCCACCACTTAGGGAAGTTCTCCATAGATCACCTTCCGCCACAAAAACGACAGTGTTTTCAAACACATCCGGATGCATAAAGTAGCCCGGTTTTTCTTGGGAAAAGCCAAGGGAAAGGCAACATAACGAAACCAATCCAGTGATAATCCATTTTGTAATTGTCATAAGTACCTGCAGTTAACCGTTTAAACTTCAATTGGGGATTCAAAATAAAAAGAATCCTCGGATTAGGATTAATTGTCCCATTTACACAAATTGAGACAATAGAAGTTGACATTAACCCTAAAATCAAAATGGAAAATAACCGAAGGAAATTTCTGCAAAAAATCGGATTGGGAACAGCCGGCCTCGCAGCAGCCCCGTTTGCTGGAAATGCAAATCCTCTTACTCCACAGATAGAATTGACAGACGATGAGCAATACCTAAAAATCGGTGATGATATCGCGATCGCAGACACAGGTTTTGGGAAAATCCGGGGTTATCAGCTAAATGGGGTTTACACATTTCTTGGTGTGCCTTATGGGCAAAATACAGCTGGTAAAAACCGATTTATACCTCCACAAAAACCGGAAAAATGGGAGGGAATCAAGGATACCATCTGGTGGGGAAATACTGCTCCACAGATGATGGAGGGTCGATATGCCAATGTCCATGCATCTTTTGCCGACCACTGGAACTATGACGATGTCAGCGAAGACTGCCTCAAACTCAATGTTTGGACGAATGGTATAGCCGATGGAAAAAAACGCCCGGTGTTAGTTTGGCTTCATGGTGGAGGCTTCACAAATGGAAATGGAATCGAGCAGGACGGATACCACGGAGAAAACTTCGCCAAAAAAGGGGACGCAGTATTCGTTTCAATTAATCACCGACTAGGACCCATTGGATTCACTGATCTTTCGGGAGTAGGAGGTGAGAAGTACGCTTCCTCGGGCAATGTCAGTCAGCTGGACATCATCGCCTCTTTGCAGTGGGTAAGAGACAATATCTCAAACTTTGGAGGTGATCCTGGCAATGTCACCATCATGGGTCAATCCGGTGGTGGCGCCAAAGTGACTTGCACCATGGCGATGCCTGCTTCCAAAGGATTGGTTCACAAAGGAGTCGCACTGAGCGGAAGTATGCTCAAAGCAAATGATCAGGAGTACAGCCGAAAACTGGGGCAATTTGTAATGGAGGAAGCCGGTTTGACTCCAGCTACACTGGACAAACTGCAAGAAATTCCGTGGCGGGAATACATCGACATTGCAAATAAAGCGATGGATCGGATGCGAAAGGAAAACCCACAGCCTGGATTCAGAGGCGGTTTTGGACCTGTTGCCGATGGGGTACATGTACCAAAAGGGGAGTTTTTCTCCAATCCCAATGATCACACGGCAGATATGCCCTTGATGATCTGCACGACTTTTCATGAGTGGGGCGCAACCCGCACCAATCCAAAACTCGAAGCTGCTGGCGAAGTTGAAGCCATCGATGCTTTAAAATCAAGATTTGGTGACAATGCCGGAAATGTTTACAAAGCTTACGCAGCCAACTTCCCCGACAAAAAACCGGCGGAAATCATGACCCTAGCGGCTTCCAATCGGGCAAATGCTGTCGCTTGCGGCAATGCAAAATCGAAACAAAAAGCACCGGTTTACATGGCTTGGTTTGGCTGGGAACCAAATTTGTACAATGGCAGAATGAGGGCTTTCCACTGCATCGACATCTGCTTCTGGTTTGACAATACAGACCGAATGTACACGCACACAGGAGGTGGAAAGCGCCCAAGACTCCTTTCTGAGAAAATGTCAACCTCACTTTTGGCATTTATGAAAACGGGGAATCCTAATTCAGGAGCTCTGCCGACTTGGCCAAAGTTCACTGTTCAAAATGGAGAAGTTATGGTCTTAAATGATGTGGCAGAGGTGAAGAATGATCCTGATCGATCCGCAAGGCTGGCTTTGGTATAAACATGTAACAATAACCTAGTTGCTTTTATTCCGTTTGGAATTTGGAAAAGTCAGTGAGCTTTAGCTTTTTGACTACCAAATTCCAAACTTTCCAAAAATGATTGAAAAAAAACATTTGCCCATTATTGCTCTAGGAATTTTTGTAGGAGCTTTTGGTTATTGGACAGCAGATTTTTCAATTGATGGCGAATTTTCACGAGTAATTTATTCCATTTTGGGCCCGGGGGCGTTTATCTGCTCCGTGATTTCAGTTTTCGTCAGACAAAAATCTCCCGGTTTCATAGCCCTTATGATCAGTTTGGGGATAATGCTTGGGATGTTATCCAAGATTATCTATGACATCATCAGAGACTCATCTTCCCACGATATGTTACCCTTTGAACTATTATTGGGCTTAGTGATCGTACTTCCTGCGGCCTTTTTAGGTTCATTTTTGGTTTGGGGCATAATTAAAATTGCGGGGAAAAATTAAGGATAACCCGTTCCATTTTTGGTTTTAATTGAGACTTTTCTGAGCATTTGGTTAACTTATCGCTCTCAAAATTTTAAACTATGACCGACTTT
The DNA here is from genome assembly GCA_964441195.1 of uncultured Limnohabitans sp. Taxonomy (GTDB): domain Bacteria; phylum Bacteroidota; class Bacteroidia; order Cytophagales; family Cyclobacteriaceae; genus Algoriphagus. Next base: position 5,236 of record CAYTXN010000099.1, on the reverse strand, counting down.
AGAAACTTCAAAGTTCCCTATGAACTTGCGCCTGAATATTCAAAATCAGTGGCTTATTTCTCGATGGAATTTGCCATCCATCAACCACTCAAAATTTACAGTGGCGGCTTGGGATTCCTTTCCGGTTCCCATTTGCGAAGCGCCTATGAGCTCAAGCAAAACTTGATCGGTATCGGGATTTTATGGAAATACGGCTACTACGACCAGGGTCGAAATCAAGATCAGACACTAAAGGCTGAGTGGTACGAAAAAACCTACAGCTTCTTGGAGGATACGGGAATCAAATTCACGGTGCCTGTACACGATCAACCGGTATGGGTAAAGGCTTGGTACCTTCCTCCGGCCACTTTCAAAAGTGCTCCACTTTTCCTATTGAGCACCGATCTACCGGAAAATGACTACCTCAGTCAAACCATCACGCACCGATTGTATGATGCAGATACCGCTGCCAAAATCGCTCAAATGATGATCCTTGGGTTGGGTGGTGCCAAACTGATTGATGAGCTAAACTTCAATCCAGAAGTCTATCATCTCAATGAGGCGCATGCCGTAAGTAGTGTTTTTTACTTGATGAAAAAATTTGGAAGTAAAGAAGAAGTCCAAAAACGTCTCGTTTTCACGACTCATACTCCAGAGGAAGCTGGCAATGAAAAGCACGACTTTCACCTTTGCAACAAAATGAGCTATTTCTATGGTCATTCGGTAGCTGAGGTACATATGCTGACTGGAATAATGGGAGATCAATTCAACCACAGTTTGGCGGCCTTGCGATTTGCAAGAAAAGCCAATGGAGTGAGCAAGCTTCATGGAGAAGTCAGTAGAAAAATGTGGGGACACTATCCCAATATTCCCGAAATCCAATCTATCACCAATGCTCAAAACTGGAATTATTGGGCAGACAAGCAGCTATTTCGCTTCATGGAAGAAGCAAATAATCCAGGATTTGATGATCGTAAACGTCACTTGAAGAAGCGGGCTTTTGAAATTGTCGCTGATCAGACAGGAAAGCTCCTCGATCCGGATGTTTTGACAATCGTGTGGGCGAGAAGATTCGCAGCCTATAAAAGACCTGAATTGATCACGCGTGATTTTCGAAGATTTGATGCCCTGATGCGAAATACCGAGCAGCCGATTCAAATAATCTGGGCTGGAAAACCTTATCCTATGGATTATGGTGCAATCAGCGTTTTCAATCAACTGGTACACTTGAGCAAAAACTACAAGAATGTTGCCGTCTGTGTGGATTACGAATTGACGCTTAGTAAAAGACTCAAACAAGCTTCTGATATCTGGCTAAATAATCCAAGAGTACCTCGGGAAGCCTCCGGCACTAGCGGAATGACAGCCTCTATGAATGGTGCTATAAACTTCAGCACTGATGACGGATGGATTTGTGAATTTGCCAGACACGGGGAAAACTCCTTTATCATCCCTCAAGTGGATTATCTCCATCTCAGTGTTCAGGATCAGGATGAAGAGGATTTGGAACACATGTATGATATCCTCGAAAACCAGATCATCCCGATGTATTATGACAATAAGCGTAAGTGGAGAGATATGGTCCAAGCCGGAATGCATGATGTAAGGATTGAATTCGAAAGCAATCGAATGGCAAAGGAATATTATGAATTGATGTATTCTGAATAAAAGGTTGGTTTCTAACTATTACAGTCCGGGCAAATTGCTCGGACTTTTTGTTTTACCCAGATCTTAGAACTTGAAAATTACTTTTTTATATTATCAATCAATCCAGATCTCCCTTTTATGAATTCCTTTGATTACATCATCGTTGGAGCAGGTTCTGCAGGATGCGTTCTTGCCAATCGCCTTTCCGAAAATCCCCAAAACTCCGTTTTACTGATTGAAGCGGGAGGCCCTGACAAAAAACTTGAAATTGGAATCCCTGCCGGATATGGAAAACTTCATCGGTCCGAGGTTGATTGGGGATTTTGGACCGAACCACAGGAATTTGTCAACAATAGAAAACTCTATTTGCCAAGAGGAAAAGTCCTGGGCGGATCAAGTTCAACCAATGCCATGGCCTATGTTAGAGGCAATAGGGCAGACTTTGATGAATGGGAATACTTGGGAAATCCGGGTTGGGGATATGACTCGATTTTACCGTACTTCAAAAAGTCAGAGCATAATGATGATATCCACAATGATTTCCACGGTCAAAACGGACCGCTTCATGTCACTTTTGCAAAGAACCATCAAACCCCATTTGCCAAGGCATTTGTAAAAGCATGTGTCGAAGCAGGAATCCCAGAAAACCAGGATTACAACGGAGCATCACAAGAGGGCGCTGGATTTTTCCAGTTCACTATCAAAGCAGGAAAGAGGCATAGCAGTGCCAGTGCATTTCTCAAACCCATCATTGCCAGAAAAAATCTCAAAATATTGACGCATACACAAGTCAAAAAAATTCTTGTCAAAAATGACCGCGCAACAGGCGTTGAATTTTTCTCCGGAAAATATTCCAATGATGCGGCTTACGCTAAAAAAGAGGTTATCCTAAGTGCAGGTGCTTTCCAATCTCCCCAACTCCTCATGCTATCAGGAATAGGCGAACCGGAAGAATTGAAAAAAAGAGGAATCGATCTTGTCAAATCTCTTCCTGCAGTCGGTAAAAATCTTCAGGATCATCTGTTCTTTCCAGTATCCGGTTTATCCTCTACGAGAGACGGCTTTAATCATCATCTGAGTCCATTGCATCAAGTCAAAGATCTAATTCAATACTTGACAACCCACCAAGGAGTAATGACTTGCAGTCCTCTGGAGGCTGTGGCTTTTTACTCCACTCAAAAAAATAAACCTATGGATTTCCAACTTCATTTTTCACCGATCCAGGCAGGAATGGAGACCGACATGTATGACTTAAACACTTACCCAACCACAGATGGGTTTACCATATTGCCAAGTCTTCTAAAGCCCAAAAGCGTAGGGTATGTTGGTCTTAATTCCAATCATGCGACTGAAGCACCGATCATTCAGCCTAACTTTCTCTCTCAGGAAGAGGATCTACGAACGTTAATCGATGGTGCCAAAAAGGCGCTTGAAATTTTTTCCCAGAACTCCTTTTCTCCTTATTTCAAAAGTCTGGTTTGCCCTTTGGATCAGTCAGATGAAGGAATTGCAGCACACATTCGCGAACGAGTAGAAACCATCTATCATCCGGTGGGTACCTGCAAAATGGGAGATGATGCCGACTCCGTAGTAAATTGGAAACTTCAGGTGAAAGGAATCGAAGGTTTAAGAGTAGCAGACGCCTCAATCATGCCGAGAATAGTGGCTGGCAATACCAATGCTGCGGTAATTATGATCGGTGAAAAAGCATCCGATATGATTCTGAAGAATGCTGAAAGCTAAGACAATGATATTTATTTGATTCGATACACTTTACCTTCTGCTTTACTCATGATATAGACGTTTTTTTCGCCGTCAATTCCGAATTTCAAATCCACCCGATCATGATTGACCAAAGTTTGCATGGATATTTCTTTTCCTTCAAATGTGATTCCCCAGGTTTTCACTGTTGGGCTCGAAGATTCATTGAGATCAGCAAAGAATAACCTGCCTGAAGGAATATCACCAAAGATGAACTTCCCTTTCAATGGACCATATGGCATGGTATACCCACCAATGATCGCCACAGTCTCGTCATGCTCCAATTGGATAAGTGGATAAGTAACTCCATACTTCTTATCATCCGCCGGTAATGGATAAAGTGCGCGAAAACTTCCGAAAGGATTAATGCCAAATGTCCCTTCCCGAATCGGCCATCCGTAGAATTTACCCGGCTCGATGCGGTTTATCTCTTCAATGCTGTGCTGTCCAATGTCTGTGGCGTGTAGATTACCTTTCTCATCCCAAAATACCCGATTGGGATTTCTGAATCCGTAGGCCACAATTTCTCCTGCTTTACCTGGAATTCCTGCGAAAGGATTGATTTTTGGAATTCCATACTTACCGTTTTTTCCATCTTTTCCGGCAGGATCAATCCTCAAAATGCTGCTGTATATTCCGGCTCCCCGGTGATTGGAAATTGCGGCGAATCGCTTTTCGGCTGTTCCTCCATCTCCATAACCAATGTAAAGCAGTCCATAATCTGGATCTCCATTTTTGGAATTTGGATTAAAGGTGAGTTCCTGCATCCCATGAGCTTGGGAGGAATTGTCAATTCGGAGGATTTCCCGATCTGTGCCTTTAAATACTTTGGAACTAGGGTCATCTACCTTCCACTCGGTCAGCACCCATTGCATGAAGACCGACAAACTATCTGTGTATCCAAAATCGGAAGCTTGAGTTCCGCCTGGTTCGGTATGGGAAGTATAGAATAAACCGTTGTTTTTGAAATCAGGGTGAAAAGCAAAACTTCCAACACCAGTGGCCCAGCCTGGCTTACTCACCATATCTGGACACGACTCTTTCAGATTTAGGTAAAGAACTGGTTTTTGATCCACCAATTCATAAAGGCCAATGCGCTGATCATTGATCATCAAACGATTTGTACCTGGAATGGGCTCCATTTTGGTCATTTTGGCCAAAGGAGGAAAAGTGTCAGAGGCAGGGAGTTGGGCAAAGAATTCCAATTCCAGACGAATACCGGAATCTTGAATTTTATCAGGGATCAGATTGGAGGTGGTATCTCCACTGATCGGAATGGGAAGCGTCTCAAAAGTATGCAAGTAGCTGAGTAAGGCGTCGATATCCTGATCTGTCAAATCCGGAAATCCGGGCATTTGACTTTTGTATTTAGCGAGCAATTCAACTGCTCGAGGATCTTTTGCTTCTACAAGGGCTACTGCGTTTTTGATAAATTCCCGAATCCATTTTGTTTCAATTTGACGGGTGAGTCCACTGAGATTTGGCCCAATGGCATCTTCGTTGAAATTGTGACAGGTAGAACAGTGTTTTTCAAAAAGCGTCCTTCCCTTTAAAATTTGGGAAGCATCGGAGGAAATATCACTTCCAAACTGCTCCTCCTGAGAGGAAGAACAGGACCATGAAATAAGACCTAGGGCTAGAAATTTTACAATTTTTGAATTCATCAATTCTAAAATTGAAGGATTTTCCAGAACTAAAAAAACCTAGCTCTAATTATTTACGAAATGGATTTCATGTGTTTATAATTTGTTTTTTAGCGGTCACATGGAATACCCCCAGATAATCTTGCAACTGAGTGTCGACCGTTCGAAATGGGTATATCATATGATTATAATTTGTTTTTAATGGT
>CAYTXN010000098.1:0-10188 GCA_964441195.1 uncultured Limnohabitans sp. | reverse complement strand
TTCGAGCATGACGAGAACGTCACACAAGGGGATGCCCCGAGCCATCGGGGCCAACATGCGAGATTCCATGTGGCCTTTAAAAAACAAATTATAAACACATGAAAGCATTATCTTTTACTTTCCTTTTTTTAACATCTCTCCTATTTATTTCCTGCGATCAGGAAGGGAAGGATGCATTTGGCGGAGCCAAACCAAAAGCAAGAGGATCAATTGGTGAAATAATAATGGCCATTGATTCCACCAAATGGGCAGGACCTGTTGGTGAAGAATTGAGGGCTATTTTTGAGGCTGATTTACCAGGAATGATACGATCTGAAAGCATGTTTAAGGTAGTTCGTGTTGATCCACGAGCGATGAACTCTATGCTCAAGCGGTACACCAACCTGATCTATGTGACCACCTTTGATGACAAGAGAGGCGGAAGCCAAGTGATTAATTCACAGTTCTCTAAAGAAGCAAAAGAAAAAGCACAGGATGATCCTGATCTCTATTCGCTACGAATGGAAGATGAATATGCCACTGGTCAGGAAGTCCTTTATCTCTTTGGAAATACAGAAGAAGAACTCATTGCCAATCTGCGTAAAAACAAAGATAGACTTCAAAACCTTTTTGAAGTTAGGGAGCGAGGAAGGTTGGAAAAACCACTTTTCTCAAGAAAAAACTCTGCAGCAGAGTTTGAAGCAAGAACCAACCTAGGAATAAAAATAAGTGCACCTGCATCCTACCAAATAGCAAAATCAGAAAATGATTTTCTCTGGATGAGGTCACCTACGCCTACCGAAAGAAGGCCTGACATCAGCATCTTTTATTTCGAAACAGATTATACAGCCGAGGAACAAACCTTTCCGGTAAACATCCTGAGTCTCAGAGATTCTATTACCAAGCAGCATATTTTCGGAGACCCCGAAGATCCAACTTCCTATGTGGTGAGTGAAAAACAAATTCCACCAGCATTCAGAAACATGGTGATAAATGATAATTTTACCGTGGAAATCAGGGGTACCTGGAAGACCAACAATAATAGTATGGGGGGGACTTACCTCGGGTACGTGATGGTGGATGAAGCAAAAGGCAAACTTTATTATATGGAAGGATTTGTCTTTTTCCCGAATGAAATTCACCGAGATGCACTGCGAGAAATTCAGACCGTCTTGCTCAATACTGATATTAATTGGACTGAAGACCAGGGGGCCTGACTTTTGTCAAATCACCATCTATGACCATCAAAATCAGAAAACAAGACGCCTTAAATTACCATAGTCAAGGTTCGCCGGGGAAAATCGAAGTAATCCCAACCAAACCAGTTTCAAGTCAGATTGACCTCGCACTTGCTTACTCTCCAGGCGTTGCCGAACCTTGTAAGGAAATCGAGGCAGACAAGGAAAATATCTACAAATACACTGCAAAAGGTAATCTTGTAGCTGTTATTACCAACGGGACAGCCGTGTTGGGATTGGGTGATATCGGGCCGGAGGCTTCTAAACCTGTAATGGAGGGAAAGGCAGTACTTTTTAAGAAGTTCGCAGGTATAGACGTTTTTGATCTGGAAATCGATGAAAAAGACCCAAAAAAACTTATCCAGATTATTAAATCCCTCGAGCCGACTTTTGGAGGAATTAACCTGGAAGACATCAAGGCTCCCGAATGCTTTGAAATAGAGCAGACACTAAGGCAGCAGATGAAAATCCCAGTGATGCATGATGATCAACATGGCACGGCGATCATTTCAGGAGCTGCTTTGATGAACGGTCTTGAGATCGTTGGTAAAAAAATCGAGGAAATAAAACTTGTCGTAAGCGGTGCAGGTGCAGCAGCAATCTCTTGTGTAAGATTCTATGTAAGCCTTGGCGTGAAAAAAGACAATATTATCGTCTGTGACAAGGACGGCGTGATCCGAAAGGATAGACCCGACCTAACAGATATTCACGGTGACTTTGCTACAGACAAGAATATCTACCACATCCGGGAGGCATTACCCGGAGCGGATGTGTTTTTAGGACTTTCTGCAGGGAATATCATTACACAGGAAATGATCAAGTCCATGGCGCCTAACCCAATTGTTTTTGCGCTAGCAAACCCTGATCCCGAAATTTCTTATGATTTGGCGATTGCCGCTAGAGAAGATGTCATCATGGCAACAGGCCGTTCAGATCATCCAAATCAAGTTAACAATGTATTAGGTTTCCCTTACATTTTCCGTGGGGCACTCGATGTGAGAGCGACGGTCATCAATGAGGAAATGAAGCTCGCAGCAGCCAAAGCTATAGCGAAGTTAGCCAAAGAGCCCGTTCCGGAAATTGTGAATAAAGCCTACGGTGACTTGAATATGGCCTTTGGAAGACTTTATCTCATTCCTAAGCCTGTAGACCCAAGACTGATCACTACTATCGCTCCTGCAGTTGCCAAAGCTGCCATCGATTCCGGAGTCGCGAAAATCATGATCCATGACTGGGAAGCTTATGAGTTGGAACTTCAGAAGCGAATTGGGATTGATCAGCGTCTCATGTCGATCGTCATTGGTCGAGCTAAGAAAGATCCAAAGCGTGTCGTGTTCGGTGAAGCAGATAATTTGAAAATTTTAAAAGCAGCTCAAACCCTTAGAGATGAGAAAATTGCCGTTCCAATTCTACTTGGAAATAGAGAGAAAATTCTCGGATTAATTGAAAATAATGCGTTGGACCTCGCTCATGTGACCATAGTTGATCCAATGGAGGAATCCGCAATGATAGAAAAATTCGGAAAATTCCTCTACCAAAAGCGACAGCGCAAGGGTATGACCCTCTTTGATGCAAATCGACTAGTCAGAGAAAGAAATTATTTTGGAGCGATGATGGTAGAGACAGGTTCTGCTGATGCGTTTATTTCGGGTTTAACACGCGATTATCCTAAAACCATACTTCCTTCACTCCAAACCATTGGAGTCAAAAAAGGAGTAAATCGTGTGGCGGGAATGTATATCATGAATACCCCCAAAGGCCCCTATTTCTTCGCTGATGCGACCGTAAACCTAAATCCAACTGCCGAGGAACTTGTCGAAATCATAGGCTTGACAGCCAATGCAGTCAAATTCTTCAATATGGAGCCAAGGATTGCACTTCTTTCCTATTCCAATTTTGGCTCAGCCCAAGGAGAAATTCCGGCCAAAATGGCTAAAGCTACAGCATTGGCAAAAGCAAAATATCCGGATCTAATCATTGAAGGAGAGATGCAGGCCAATGTTGCATTCAATCAAGAACTTCAGCGAGAAGTTTATCCATTCTCTGCCTTAGCTGATAACCAAGTCAATACTCTCATTTTCCCGGACCTCGCCTCAAGTAACATTGCTTATAAACTACTGGCAGAACTTGGAAATGCCGAAGCAATCGGTCCAATCCTTCTTGGAATGAGCAAACCGGTACACATCCTTCAATTAGGAAGCTCTATCCGAGAAATCGTGAATATGGTCGCCATTGCTGTGGTTGATGCACAATCAACAGACGGAACCTTATGATTGCGTACCTGAGTGGCAAACTGGTTTTCAAGGATCCAACCTACGTCATCATTGATGTAGGAGGCATGGGATATCATGTGAAAATTTCCCTACAGACTTACAGCAAAATCAAAGACGAGGAGCAGATCCGGCTCCTTACTTTTCTACACATCAAAGAAGACGCACATACGCTCTATGGCTTCAAGGAAGAATCTGAGAAGCGACTCTTCCTTTTGTTAATTTCCATCAACGGAGTGGGTCCAAACACCGGTTTGATGATACTGTCTTCTTTGGATACTGGAGAAATTGAGCAAGCAATTCTCTCAGGAGATGTGGGGACCATTCAGGCTGTAAAAGGCATCGGAATCAAAACTGCCCAGCGAATAATCCTGGAATTGAAAGACAAAGTTGGAAAGCAGGGCGCTTCGGAATCTTCTACCCCACTCGGATTCTTGAAATCCAGCAATAAAATTCGTGAAGAAGCGTTGCAAGCCTTAGTTACTTTGGGATTTCCAAAAGCTGTTGCTGAGAAAAATATAACTCAGGTACTCAAAAAAACAGAAGGTGAAATTTCCTTAGAAAATTTAATTAAAGCATCTTTAAAGACACCTTAATTTAAGCTGGATTGAACATTCAGGAGTTACTGACTTTTTGCAGGGGGAAAAATAGAAGTCACGGGCCTGTACTCTTGATCCTGTTGGGATTTATTCTAGCTATATCACCAGTTAAAGCCCAACAGGTCACCACAGACAGTACCCAATCCCGAATTGATTCCCTGAACATCCGTAGATTATCTCCTTCATTTTTGCTTTGGCAAAATATGAGGACGAATCCCCTATACCCTCAACGGAACCCATTTCTTCTTCAAAGATCTCCATTTATTCCTACTCCCCCATTAAATCAGGAAGTCCAAGTTATTGTTGATTCCACTCTTAGATACAACATCGTGGATCAGCTCGACACTACAAGATTCGGGAATGAACAAGAATATGATTTCGAAAGGTTTTCTGAGATTCAGCAATACCGGGTAAGACAGGATTATTGGCGATCCAGAGCACGGGGAATGGATGGAGAGAGTGCCGTCGAAGGTCGAAGTCTAATACCTCCAATGACAGTTAGTCCTTCTTTTGACAGAATTTTTGGTGGAAGCGAAATCAATATAGTTCCAACAGGTTATGTCAATCTTGATTTTGGGGCAATTTTCCGAAGGATAGACAACCCAACACTTCCAATCCGCCAGCAGCAGAACGGTGGGTTCAATTTTCAGCAGCAAATCCAAATGGCCGTCAATGGCTCCATGGGTGAAAAGATGAAAATCGCCGCCAACTTTGACTCCAATAATTCATTTGATTTTCAGAATCAGCTCAAATTGGAATACGATGGCTTTGATGAAGATATCCTTCAATCTGTCGAAATTGGAAACGTCAGCATGCCGATTCAAAACAGGCTGATTCAAGGTGCTCAGAATCTTTTTGGAGTAAAAACTCAAATGCGTTTTGGGAAATTGAATGTCACAGCGGTGGCTTCCACGCAACGAGGAAGACGTGACAACTTGGTCATAGATGCCAATGGGCAAGGTCGGTCTTTCGATATTCAGGCTTCCCGTTATGATGAAAACCGCCATTTCTTTCTTGCTCATTTTTTCCGAGACAACTACGAACGTTGGCTGAGAGGACTCCCTCAGGTGCTTTCCGGTGTGAATGTAACCCGAATCGAAGTCTACATCATGAATAGGGCTACCAATACTGAAACCCTTCGAAATTTTGCCGCATTCATGGATTTGGGTGAAGGACAAGTCCTGTTGAACGAATCAAATCCAGCGATCGGAACTGGTACCCCCGGAGCTCCTGCTGGGAATAATTCCAATTTACTTTATTCGAACATTGCCAATAACCCAACTTTCCGTCCTTTTGATACCGGTTCCAGAGCTATCGAATCAGGCTTGGGACTCAGAAAAGGAGTGGATTTCGAACAGATCAATGGAGCAAGAAAACTTGATCAGACCGAGTTCTTTTTCAATCCTCAACTGGGTTATCTTTCACTTTTCAGAAGGCTTCAAAATGATGAAGTCCTTGCAGTTTCTTTCGAATACACCTACAATGGGCAAGTTTACAAAGTCGGGGAATTGACAGAAGACTACCAAACTCGTGGAGAAGATGAACTTATTTTCCTAAAACTTCTCCGACCAGCCAGAATCAATCCTAGAGTTCCGACGTGGGATTTGATGATGAAAAACGTCTACAGTCTGAATGCAAGCCAAATTTTACGAGACGGCTTCCAACTTCAGGTGATTTACCGGGATGACCGTACCGGATTGGATAATCCATCGCTTCTTGAGGGAGTCAATGTAAAAGACAAACCTCTTATCAGACTGGTAGGATTGGACAATCTAAACCCGCAAAACGATCCCTCCCCTGATGGAAATTTCGATTTTGTGGAAGGTCTCACTATGATTTCTGACAGGGGACTTTTGATCTTTCCGGTTCTCGAACCTTTTGGGTCCAATCTGGAGAAAAACTTCCTTCCCGGAGAATTAGTCCTAAAGGATAAATATGTTTACGACACGCTCTACCGAACTACTCAGGCTGACGCGGAACTCGTCACCAGATTGAATAAATATTTTATTAAAGGACGGCTCACTGCTGTTTCAGCCAGTGAAATTCAACTTCCCGGGTTGAATATTGCTCCAGGATCAGTGGTTGTTACGGCCGGAAATATTCCATTGACCGAAGGGGTAGATTTCACCATAGATTACAATGTTGGACGATTAGTAATCATCAATGACGCGATTTTGCAGTCGGGCAAGCAAATCAATGTAAGCTTCGAAAAGGCCGATTTGGTTTCCTTCCAAACTCGAAGTTTGATAGGCACCAGATTGGATTATCTGGCCAATGATAAATTGAATATAGGTGGTACGTTCATGTACCTCAATGAGCGACCAAACGTAACTCGAATCGCAACCGGGAATGAAACACTAAGAAACAGCCTTTGGGGACTGGATGTGAATTACAATGATGAATCCAGATTTCTTACCAAGTTGGCTGATGCCCTTCCATTCACAAATACCAAAGAGAAATCTCTGGTTCAATTCAATGCTGAATTTGCCCATTTGATTCCAGGCACATCCAATACAGTGGATGGAGATGCAGCGTCTTACATTGATGATTTTGAAGCGGCGGTCACTCCATTCTATTTGGGTGCAGCGGCTAATCAAAACTGGAAACTTGCCTCCACTCCAAAAACACCTGACAATAAATTTGACCTTAGCAATCAAACGGAAGACAATCTGGGCAATGCCTATCGCAGAGCGCGATTGGCATGGTACAACATTGACAATATTTTCTACAGAGAAAGTGGACCGGGCGTACCGACCAACCTGAGCTCACAAGACAGGCGGAACCACTACGTCAGGAGAGTCATTCCGCAGGAAATCTTTAAAAACCAAGACCGAGACGTAATTGTAGTTCCGCAACCACTATTTGAAATGGCCTTTTTCCCAAGTGAGCGAGGAATTTATAACTACAACCCCAACTTGGATATCAACGGTTTTTTACCCAATCCAAAACTTAATTATGGCGGGGTAACCCGAGCGATTACAACAGAGGTTGACTTTGACCGAACTAACATCGAATACATTGAATTCTGGATGATGGACCCCTTTCTTCCGGGAGAAAATGGACGAGTTTTGGACGGTGTTTTTAATCAAAATAACACGACAGGTGGAAAGCTTTTCATCAATCTCGGTGACATCTCTGAGGATGTGATGAAGGACGGTAGCCATGCTTTTGAAAATGGACTACCTGCAGATGGAGATCCAGCCGAGACGGGTCAAAATGAATGGGGCCGAATTACCCGGAAGCAGTTTTTGATTCCAGCATTTGACAATTCTGAAACCTCGAGGGTAAATCAAGATGTTGGTTTGGACGGATTGAAAAATGAAGATGAACCAGCTTTTTTCCAAAGTAGGTTTCTAGACCGACTTAACGTTTCGCAGCAAGCAAGAAACTCGATAATTCAAGACGTTTCAGCAGATGCTTTCCAGTATTATCTAGACGACCGATTTGATCAGGCGGATGTTAAAATACTGGAGCGATATAAGAAGTTTAACGGAATGGAGGGAAACACGCCTGTTTCGGCTGACCCGAATCTTCCCTACACCGAATCTGGAGGCAATATGCCAGACAATGAAGACTTAAACACTGACAACACCATCAATGAACTGGAAAATTATTATGAATATGAAGTTGACCTGAGACCGGGTCAACTGAATGTCGGGGACAATTACATTGTAGATAAGGTAACACACAATGAAAGAGGCGAGGAAGTTAATTGGTATCTTTTCCGAATTCCAGTTCGACAGCCGGATCGGGTTGAAGGAGATATTGTAGGCTTCAAATCCATTCGATGGATGCGTACCTATCTCACTGACTTTGAGCAGCCGGTGGTGTTGAGAATGGCCGAATTCAGAATGGTGGGAAGCCAATGGCGTGTTTTTCAGGAATCGCTTTTTGAGAAAGGTCTTTTTGAAATCCCGGAACCTGACAATTCCAATGTTGTGGTGGATGTCGTGAACATTGAGCAAAATGCTCAGGGCAGTGACAAATCCAGCCCATACGTTCTTCCTCCGGGAATCAATCGTGATCGGGATAACACCTCAACGGTAGAAAGAAGATTAAATGAGCAATCGCTTCGAGTTTGTGTGGAAGATTTGGGTCCGAAAGATGCTCGAGCGGTGTTCAAAAACCTGTCCATCGACTTGGTACAATATGAGCGCATCAAAATGTTCTTTCATGCAAACAGCGACGATGCACAAGACGGAGAAATCACTGCTTTCCTTCGATTAGGAACAGATTATACGGATAACTATTATGAGATCGAAGTTCCTTTGATAGTTTCCCCATTGGGGACTAACGATCCTAGAGCAGTATGGCCACTGGAAAATGAAATTGACATCGCCATCCAGGAAATTGTTGGAGTCAAAGTCGAGCGGGACAACAATCAAGCACCGCTAAATCTACCTTTCTCGCAGAATATCCGACAATATAAAGTCACAGTTGTAGGCAGACCGGAATTAAGTATGGTTCAGGGAATGATGCTTGGCGCAAGAAATCCCGGAACTGGAATCGGATCTTCGAAATCGTTCTGTTTTTGGGCGAATGAACTTCGAGTCACAGGGCAGAATGAGAACAATGGGTGGGCAGCTAACGCATTTTTGAATGCAAAAATCGCCGATGTCGCTGTCGTTTCAGCTTCCATTCGCCATAATTCAATTGGCTTCGGAGGGTTGGAAACCAAGCTTTCACAGCGTACCCGGGAAGCCACTACACAATATGATATCTCCACAAATGTCGAAGTAAACAAACTTTTACCCGAAGCTTTAGGAGTGAGTATTCCAATGTATTTTTCCATTGAAAATACCTCCTCACGGCCCGAATTTGATCCGCTCAATCCGGATGTACCTTTTGAGGTTGCCCTTGGAAAGTTTGAAACTGATGCCCAGCGAAATGAATACCGGGATATCGCTCAGGATCAACTGAAAAGGAGAAATATCAGCTTCAACAATGTGCGGAAAATCAAAACAAATACGGAAGCTCCAAACCGAATCTACGACCTTTCCAATTTTGCATTTTCCTATGCCATGGGTTCTGTCACTCAGACCAATGCTCAGATTCAGAGCTACGACTTCAAAACCAACAGAGGGAATATCACTTACAGCTTTCAGCCAAAGGAATGGAAAGTCGAACCCTTCAAAAATTCTGAATGGATGACTTCTCCTTTCTTAAAACTGATCAAGGACTTTAACCTAAACCTTACTCCTACCCAGCTTTTGGCACGTTTGGATGTGGACAGAAGGTTCTTGCGCTCTCAGTATAGAAATGATCAACTGAATTCCAGTGGCGTGGATCCACTTTTCCAAAAATCGTTCTTTATGAATCGATCATTTGTAGTAAACTGGGATCTTTCACAAAGTCTTCGAGTAGATTTTGAATCCAGGGCAAGTGCTGTCGTTGACGAACCTGAAGGCGATCTGGACACTGAAACCAAGCGTGATTCGGTAAAATACAACGCCTGGAGATTTGGAAGAACTACGAACTACAACCACTTTGTAACCTTGAACTATACGCTTCCGCTTAATAAATTGCCAGCCACAGATTGGATACAGACTGACTATCGGTATGTCACTTCTTACACATGGCAAACAGGCTCTATTGGGCAAAAAGACACCTTGGGTAACATGATTCAAAACACAAGGGATCAAAGTTTAACCGGAAAACTTGACCTTGTAAAACTCTACAATAAGAATAAAAAGTTGGCAGCACTTAACGCACCCAAGCGTCCAAGTATACCTGGAAGAACAACTTTAGCTGCTGAAGATACCATCGGAACTCCGTTCAGTAACAAGCTTGTGAAATTCCTGATGATGGCCAAAGAGATCACTTTCAATTATGGCGTGATTGATGGAACATTTCTCCCAGGATATATGCCAAACACGGGACTTCTTGGCATGGATCGAGCATGGAACAATCCGGGTTGGGCATTCCTTTTTGGAAGTCAAAATCCAAACATTCGATATGATCTGGCAGGAAATGGAAACATTGCTCCAAGTTCTGAACTTACCCAGACTTTCAAGCAAAATCGGGCGATGACCCTGAGGCTAACAAGTATTGTGGAGCCTATCCAGGATTTCAGGATAACGCTCGAGGCAAGGAAACGTGAAA
>CAYTXN010000097.1:0-10423 GCA_964441195.1 uncultured Limnohabitans sp. | reverse complement strand
TTAGGACGTATCCCTTTCACGGATAAAACACGGGTTCGATTCCCGTACCGACTACTAGGCACCGAGGACAAATCCTCAAAGTCTAATAAATTTTTGTTTTATGGTTGTTAGTGGTTAAAGTGTACAAAATCCCGATCTGTGATCGGGATTTTTGTTTTTGACACCATTTATATCAACGGCGAGTTTCCAATTTTCATTTTTTCTATTTTGGGGGTTCGAATTAGCCTATAATATGCTCAAACCCAAAATTAAACTCGCATTTTCCCTTGCTATCTCGCTTGGAGCCATGACTTTAGTCTCCTCATGCAAAGAGTCAGAACCTTTTGATCTTCGCGTCAAAACATTGACAAAAGAAGAAATCACACCGCTAGCAGAAGCTGCAGTTAAATCCATCAATCCAGTGTTGGTTGACGGGCTTAAGCTTTCTGTTTGGGCAGTTGACTCCTTGGTGAAAGATCCCATTTCCATTCAGGTCAATGAAATGGGAGAGGTTTTTTACTCCAGATCTCCTCGTCGGAATAATTCTGAATTTGATATTCGGGGTCATCAGAGTTGGGAGATTCGCTCCATAGGATTGCAGACGATTGATGACAAACGGGCTTTTCTGAAAGATGAATTATCTCCAGAGCGATCTTCTGAAAATACTTGGCTTGCTGATTTAAACGGGGATGGATCTCACGATTGGAGAGACATGACCTTGGAGAAAAATGAGGTTATCCAGCTCAAAGACACAGATGGCGATGGCTATGCCGATTGGTCCCAAATCATGATGCAAGATCTGAATGACGAGGTGACAGATGTCGCCGGAGGGCTGATGAAGACAGATGATGCACTTTATGTAGCTGCTGGACCTGATCTTTGGAAGTTTTTGGATACCAATGGAGATGGAATTATGGATGAAAAAACATCCCTTTCTCATGGCTATGGAATTCACATTGGTTTTGGTGGGCATGGTATGTCTGGGATCAAAATGGGACCTGATGGCAGAGTCTATTGGGGAATCGGTGATATTGGATTCAATGGAAAAGGCTCAGATGGCACAGAATACAAGTATCCAAATCGAGGAGTAATCGCTCGAGCTAATCCCGATGGAAGCGACTTCGAGATTTTTGCTATGGGAGTGAGAAATACCCATGAGTTTACTTTTGATCAATTCAACAATCTCATCTCCGTGGATAATGACGGTGACCATGCAGGTGAGCGAGAACGCTTGGTTTATCTTGTAAATGGCTCCGATACGGGTTGGAGAATCAACTGGCAATTTGGAAAATACAGAGATCCGGATAACAATACTTACAAAGTTTGGATGGATGAGAAGCTTTACCTGCCTCGTTGGGATGGTCAGGCGGCCTACATTACGCCTTGCATCCAAAATTACGTAAATGGACCAACTGGAATGGTTTTTAACCCAGGTACAGGATTAGGTCAGCGATGGAAAGACCACTTTTTTGTAGCCGAATTTGTTGGGAATCCTGCCAACTCAGGAGTTCATGCTTTTCAGCTTCAGCCAAAAGGTGCCTCATTTGAAATGACCAAAACTGAAAAAATAATAGGAGGTCTTTTGGCCACTGGATTGGATTTTGGACCGGATGGCACGCTTTACATGGCTGATTTTATCACAGGTTGGGATGATAAAAATTACGGTAGGGTTTGGACTTTGAAAGATGAAACCGCAGCAGGTTGGGATCTTCAAAAGCAGACCGAAACTGAGTTACAGGCTGATTATAAAGGGCTTTCAGAAAATGACCTGAAGTCAAAACTATATTTTGAAGATCAGCGCGTACGTAGAAAAGCTCAATTTGAACTTGCCAAGCGAGGTAAAAAAGGTGCCGCTATTTTCGAAGAAGTGCTACAAGACAAAAGCAATCAGTTGGCAAGAGTACACGCAATTGTGGGACTGAGTCAATTGGCTAGGATGGAGGATATGGCTTTTGCAGATGCTCTTGTTCCGCTTTTGAATGATGGAGACGCGGAGATTAAGGCTCAAGCAGCAAAATGGATCGGTGACATCAAGTATGACAAAGCCGGAGAAGAACTTATTTCTGGATTAAAAGATGAGAATTCTAGAGTGAGATTCTTCAGTGCTGAGGCCTTGGGAAGAACTGCCAATGCCGATGCTGTTCAACCTTTAATTACGCTGTTGGAAGAGAATAATGACGAAGATGCATACCTCCGTCACGCAGCAAGTTTGGCACTTTCCAGAATCGGCAAGGTGGATGCAATTGCTACTCTATCAACTCATGCATCCAAGGCGGTTAGAATGGGGGCGGTTTTAGCCTTGAGGAGAATGGAATCACCTGAACTGGCTCGTTTTCTTTCAGATTCTGAGGAATTGATTGTAACTGAGGCTGCAAGAGCGATTCATGATGATTTTTCAGTTCCTGCAGCTTTACCGGCCTTGGGAGCTTTATTGAGTACCACTTCATTCCAGAATGAGCCTCTCATTCGAAGAGCTATCAGCGCCAATCAGCGAGTGGGTAAGGAAGAAAACTTAAATCATTTGTTGGCTTATTTGGGTAAAGTGAATTCCCCTGAAGTGTTGAAAACAGAAGCTTTGGCCGCAATTGGAACGTGGGCAAAACCATCTCTTTTGGACCGGGTAGACGGTAGACATAGAGGCGAAGTGACAAGAGATCCTGCTTTAATTCGTGATCAGGTAAAACCTGTTTTGATAGCTCAAATTGGAAATAATCAAGAGTCTCTCCGTTTGGAATCTGTAAAAGCAGTTGGAAAACTGGGAATGACCGATGTTTCAGATCTCTTGATGACTAAACTAAAGTCAGATCCTTCCGATTTGGTGAAAATTCAAGCTCTAAATTCCTTGATGACACTAAATGCCAGTAATTTGGGAGAGGCTATTTCTCAGGCAATGTCTGATAATTCCCAATCTGTTCGGGTAGCAGGCTTGTCTTTGTTGGCGGAAACTAGCCTTCCAAATGACCAAAAAGTGGCCCTTTTGACTGATATTATCCAGAAAAGAACAGTTCCTGAAAAGCAAACTGCATTAATCACTTTAGCCTCTTTGGAAGGAAGTAAAGATTTTCCGGTTTGGAAACAGGTTCTCGCAGATTTTGATGCAGGGAAATTGCCTGAAGGCACTTGGATTGAACTGGAAGAAGCTATTGCACAAACAAAATCCCCGGAGTTACAAGCTGAGTTTACTTCGCTTTTAGATAAAAAAGCTGGAGATGAACCTTGGAAAAAATACGCAGGAGCTTTGGCTGATGGGAATGGCCGGCGAGGAAGGAACATTTTCTTCGAAAATCAGACCGCTCAGTGTATTCGTTGTCATGCTTTCAATGACATGGGAGGAAATGCCGGTCCGGCCTTGAATGACATAGGAAATGTTCTTTCCAAAGAAGAACTCTTGATCGCATTAGTTGAACCAAGTAAAAGACTGGCTCCAGGATTTGGTTTTGTGACATTGGAGTTGAACTCTGGAGAAACCATCTCTGGCACATTGATGACCGATATGCCGGACGGTGTTACTGTAAAGGTCGGAACAGATGAAAAACTCATTCCTCGAAAGGACATAAAATCCACCAAATTGGCACCATCCAGTATGCCAGCAATGGGGGACATTTTGAGTAAGCGAGATATTCGGGATTTGGTAACTTACCTTGGAAGCTTGAGAAGGAGATTCGAATGAAATCGAGCATGACTAAAATGTCACACACTGGTTTGGTTTTCAGTATTGCGAGATTCCATATGGCCTAAAAGGTCAAATGATAATCATATGAAAGCGAACATTACCCAAAGCGACTCACAGAAATATGCCCCGATAGCTATCGGGGAATTTATAGGAAATTCCATGTGGCCTTTAAAAATCAAATTATAATCACATGAAAAAGCTATTGATTGTTTCGTTTGGGATTATTGGCTTCATATTGTTGCTTTCACCATGGTTTTTAATCCTTTTTGGAAGAAACCAGCTTCATGATCATGATATTCCCAAGCAGGAACAATTAGTAGAAAATGATCAAAAACAGCGTGTTTTGGTCATTTTCCCTCATCCTGATGATGAAGTTACTGTCGCAGGAACCCTGATGAAGTTGAAGGACGAAGGCCATGAGATACAGATGGTCTGTCTGACACGAGGAGAAAAAGGCAAATCCTCAGGTATTGAAGACGAAGTCCAATTGGCGAATCTTCGCACTGAAGAAATGCAAGAAGCCGCAGATCTAATTGGTGCTGATCAGCTTCATTTGAAAAATTACCCGGACAGTGGTTTAGAAAAAATCGGTCTGGATTCTCTGAAAGAAATTGTTGCCCGATTGATCTTTGAAATCAATCCAGATGTCTTGATCAGTTATGACTCCAAAGTTGGCCTTTATGGTCACCCGGATCATCGACTCACGGGTTTGGCTGTAGAAGAGGTTTTTTTAGAGAGAAGAGGACTTTCCGGTTTCGTACCGAAAGAAATGTATCAGGTTACTTTATGTAAAAAGCAGGTGAAACTTGCATTGAAACTTTCGTCAAGTTTTCAAAAGAATTATCCCGAGGACCCATCAATGGGATTACCAAAACCCGATTTTTCAATTGAAACGCAGGAATACTTTCCAAGAACGCTAGAGGTAATGAAGGCTCATCAAACGCAGCAAGCTATTCTTAAAGATTTGATGCCTTTCCATGATAAGGTCCCGGTTTGGATTTACTCCAGAGTTTTTGACAGGGAGTATTTCAGGGAAGTGAAGTGAAAGAAGTTTACCGTCTTAGTGATCAGTCGCAATAGCTGATCGAGAGTAAGGTTTGCCGTGAAGGCAAATAGCAGCAAACAAGTTCTGCAAATGAAAAAGGCCAGTTTGATACACAAACTGACCTTTTTCATTTTGTACTTTGGGCTTAGGTGAAATTTCTTTATTTCGAGTAAGCTGTGTTCATTCGACTGTCGACCGTTGATCCAGTTTTACCTAAAACCAAGCTTGGTCCGTACACGGCCAAGTACATTCATTGCCACAACCCGTGCCTTTTCTTCTCCTTTAGCCAGTCTTTTTTCTATTTCTTCAGGATTGGTCATGAAGTAATTGAATGTCTCACGCTCCTTGGCGTACTTGGTAAGGATGAGTTCTAGAAATTCTTTTTTTGCATGTCCATAACCATAATTTCCTCCTACATAATTGGCGCGCATCTTTTCGATCTGCTCTTGGGAGGCGAGAAGACTGTATAATTTAAACACATTGCAAGTATCAGGATTTTTGGGATCTTCTAATGCTGTGCTGTCAGTGATGATGCTGTTGACGTTCTTTTTCAATTCTTTCTCTGAAAGAAAAATATCGATGTAGTTATTGTAAGATTTACTCATTTTTTGCCCGTCAGTACCTGGGATGATCTTTACCTCTTCGCTGATTCTAGCTTCCGGAATGGTGAGAATATCCTCCTCCATGATACGGTTAAATGCCATTGCTATATCTCGAGTCATTTCGAGATGTTGGAGCTGATCTTTTCCAACAGGTACTAGATTTGCAGAATAGAGCAAAATATCCGCTGCCATCAAAACTGGATAAATGAATAATCCGGCGTTTACATCGGCAAGGCGAGACGATTTATCCTTGAAGCTATGCGCATTGGCAAGCATAGGATATGGACTGAAGCAGTTGAGATACCAAGTAAGTTCCGTAACCTCCGGAATATGAGATTGACGATAGAATGTGGTTTTTTCAATGTCCAACCCAAACGCCAACCAGGCTGCAGCCACAGCAAGGGTATTTTCTTTGCGAAGTGCTCCATCCTTAATTGAGGTAAGTGAGTGGAAGTCAGCAATGAAAATAAATGCCTCTTCATTATTTTGATTGATCAATTCAATCGCGGGTACAATTGCTCCCAAAATGTTTCCCAAATGTGGGCGGCCGGAGCTTTGAATTCCGGTAAGTACTCTTGCCATTTGCTTTATTTTAGCGCAAATTAAGCAAATCAAGCTATAATCGAGGCGAAATTATGCGTTTATTGCAGATATGAATCGCTTAGCTTTCACTCTATATTTTGTTTTTCTTCTTACCATTTTTCCATTCCTATCTCAGGCTCAGGAAGGTACTGTTCCAAAAGTAATTTGGAAAGTAAACCGAATTGATATAGGGACCATATTGGAAGAGGAAGGGCTGCAAACCACTGAATTTGAATTTACAAATACCCAAGACTCGGTTTTCTTTATCAAAGATATTTGGCAGGAATGCGGTTGTACTACAGTGGAGTTTACTAAGGACTCACTTGAAGTTGGAGAATCCGGAACAGTGAAAATTTCATTTGACCCCACCTCGGCAGCTGGGTATTTCTCAAAATTGATCGTCGTGACGGGGAATCTTGTGGGCGTTCAGGATTCACTTTACCTGGAGGGAATTTCTATTCCTTACCCAAGTGATATCACAAGGGCGTACCCGGTATCGCTAGGATCTTTGGGATTTCGTTTAAAAAAAGTAAATATGGGCAGCGTATTCACTAATGAGCCCAAAATAAAATATGTCGAATTTTTTAACAAGGGAAAAGATTTGCTTGAACAGGAGGCTTTTCGGTTTCAAGCGCCTTCCTATATTCAAATCTCCCAAGTTCAGCAATTTGTAAGGCCTAAGGAAAGGGGATTACTAATGATTCGATATGATGGAAAATCTCGCAATGATCTGGGGTATTTTGAAGACAAAATTCCTGTGAGGTGGGAAAATGTCCCCGGTTCTGAGGTCAATCTGGATATTGTAGCAGACTTGTTCGAATATTTCCCTCCAATTCAGCGCAGTGAATTAAAGGATGTTCCCCAACTTTTTATTGAACAAAAAGAAATTGATCTAAGGGAAATTAGTTCAAGAACAGTCGTAAGAAAAACCGTGACTCTGACCAATAAAGGACGTCAATTACTTGAGATCAGGAAAATTCAAGGAAACTGTGAATGTTTGAAAATTGAAGCGCCAAAGGTAAATCTCGCGCCAGGTGAAAGTATGGAACTCTCTTTAACTCTTGACCCAATTGGTAGGAAAGGAATTGATCAGCGAAATATTTACATATTTTCAAATGATCCAGTTAATCCAGTTCAATTGATTGTGATGAAGAGTAGGATTGAATAATTGTGTATTAGACTTGAAATTAGATTAACTTTTAGAGTAAATAACCTTCCAATGAAACCTTTTCAAAAACTGTTCTATCTGGTTTTTATAGGATTGTTCTTATGCCCCGTTTTTTCATTTGCACAAAGTAGCTTTCGAATTTTTCCCTATCTACAAGTAGCGGACCAAAACCTTGTCCAAATCCGATGGTTTGCGGATCAAAATTATCCCTCAAGTATTGAGTTGCGAGATAGCAATGGGAATTTGCTAAGTTCTGGAAATGTCCAAGGAGTAGAAATGACTGACTTGTATTACACAAGCAATGAAAAGTCTCAAACGATAGTTGGGCTGGAAGGACAAAATTGGATAGGCGGAGACAAGTATTTTAGATATGAATATTCTATTCGCGTTCCTTTGGGAGAAAATATAACCTATAAAGTCCTACTCAATGGACAACAATTTACCAAGAATTTTAAGTCAGCTCCAGACTCCAAAAACTGGGAAACTATCCGGTTCATTGCGCTCTCAGACTCAGAGACCGAACCAATAGGGAGAGTCACAAATCGGGCTTGGTATCCCGGTCAACCAGTAATAAGGTTTTTCACAGTTCCTGAATTGTGGAAACAAAAGTTTGGAACGACCACCGAGGAGGGCTTCGAATTACCCAACTACTTTTTGACTGAAACACAGGGATATACTTCCAATCTTGAAATTATAAACGCTCGAAATCCAAATTTTATAGTGATGCCAGGTGATTTGGTTCAAGGTGGCGGATATATGCCGGGCTGGGATGAATTTTGGAGACATAATGCTGGTCAATTTGGAACTGGTCTTTCTTCCTATCCCATTATCCCGGCAATAGGAAATTGGGAAAGCTACGGAGGTATGAACAATGGTTATGGAACTAATGAAAAAGGACAATTCAATCCCGTAGTTGGAAGGTCCAGATTTCACTCGTTTTTTGAAATAGACATAGAAGACCCTCTCCAAAAGCACCGTCAGAGCTACTACAGGACGGATTATGGCCCAATTACCATCTTGACGCTTGACTCCTCCAATGGAACTCCTGATCAGAAAAGGTCGGATTTTTCTGATGCCCAAAAACTCAAAAACAAAGAGTATTCCGGTCCTGGCACTGATACTCAAGAAAATTTCACACAATCTGAATACAATGCTGCAGGAGGCACAGACCTATCTGGTTTTGGTCCTGGAACAGCCCAATATGTCTGGCTGGAAGCAAACCTGAAGCAAGCAAAAGAGCAAAAGCAATTGATTTTTGTCCAGTTTCATCACATTTCATTCAGTTCCGGTGAGCACGGCGTTCCCATGAACCATGAATTATCGACTGGACAAGGTGGAACACCAATGCGGATTCTTCATCCGCTTTTTGAGGAATATGGAGTAATCGCTGTGTTGGCAGGCCATGATGAGCTCTTTGAGCGGTCATTTGTAGATCAAAATGGAGATGGAAAGGGTGTACAATATTATGACGTAGGTGTCGCAGGAGATGGCCTGAGAGGAGTGAAGCGAAATTGGCTATCCGATCCATTGGCCACTTTGGATTACAATGAATTTTCCCAATGGACTGCAGATCAGAAGTCGATTGAGCAGTGGAATTCTTCAGGTGCCAATCCAGTTTTGATTGATGGAGGGAAACACTATGGTCACCTTGAGGTAAACCTTAAAAAAATTCAAGACGGAGGAAAAACCTTTGCCCAGATTGATTTTGAGCCGGTTTATGCTTTTCCAGTGATGGATCAAAATTACAATTTGCAGCGAATCGAGCGAAGAGTATATAATGATCCATTGAGGATTTTTGTAGAACTGGAGGAAGCTACAATCGAACCGATTTTCAAAATGGAAATCACCGTGGAATTGGATGAGGATGGAAACGTAACCACGACGCTGAAAGATTATCTGGAAAATATGCCTCAAGAAGATTGGCAAGTGGAGTTTTCAAGAAGTCCACAATACTCTTGTTCTGATCTGGAAGGCAGTGAAAATGAAATAAAAATCACGGATAGTAAAGGAAATACTTGGACAAAAGTAGTGCTGGTCAAAGTCAAAGACTTGAAAGGACCAAAATTGGTTACCAAAATCCCAAACCTTGCTTTTGACCTGATCAAAGGTGAACTTCTCCTCAAAGCTGAAGACTTTGTTTCCTCTTTGACAGATAACTGTGGGATTAAAACGCTGGAGCTTAATAAAACCAAAATCACTTGTGAAAACTTCAAGGCACCAATAGAGTTGATTTTGACCGCAGTTGATCAATCTGGAAATAAGACTTCCCAGGTATTGGTTGTTTCAGCTTCGCCTTTTGAATCCAAGAAAATATCGATTTCACCTGAATCAGGGACAGAATTTTTGGAAGGTCAAAGCGCTGAGATTCGTCTCGGTGAGGAGTTTGGTTTTACAGTTCTTGGCTGGTATCGCAATGGCCAATTGATAGAGGGTCAAAAAGGAAAAGCTATTCTTACTAAGGAACCGGGCGCGTATTGGGCGAAGTTGATTTCCAATGATGGGGGCTGCGAAGTGGAATCCAAAAAAACCGAAATCAAGTTTACTTCCCAGCCTTTTGGCCAGATAAAGGAATCAGTCACTTTGATCCTTGGACCAGAAGGGAAAGCTGATTTGAGCCCTTCTGATGTGTTTGTTACTTGGCCTCCAGCTGATCCAACTCTTGAAATTACTTTGGGCAAGACTATTTTTACCTGCGAGAAAATTGGGGAAAATCAAGTTGGAATTCTGATAAAAAACTCGTCTGGGGATACTTGGGAAAAAACGGTAATTGTTATTGTAAAAGATCAAACTCCTCCGGTTTTGGTTCCTAAGAACATTAGCATTGATTTGGATGTGACAAAAGGAGTCGCTGAAATTACTCCTGAAATGGTTTTGGCTGAGTTTGGCGACAATTGTGGAATTAAGTCCCTGACGATTAATAAAAATCGATTTACCTGTGAGGATATTGGGAAAGAGTTTACAGTTGCCATCAGAGCTGAAGACCACTCTGGAAATGTGAAAGAGGCCGTTGCGGTGGTGACGATCAAAAGGTTTGCACCGGAAATCGCCAATCTCACAGGTACAAGTACTTTTTGTGAAGGGGAAAGTGGCATTCTGGAACTTGGATCGACCTATCCTTTTGAAGTCGTCAGATGGAGAAGAAACGGTGTAGAGATCCAAGGACAAACAGGCAAAACATTTGAAGTAACAGAATCCGGTATTTACCATGCAGTGATCCGATACCAAGGAGGATGCCTCGCCGAATCAAAAGATTTTGAAGTCAAGGTGAATCCAATTCCTAATGGTGAAATCTCAGTTGATGGAAATATTCTTCGAGCTCCCGAGGGTGATTTCACCTATCAATGGTTTAGAAATGGAGAGAAACTGGAAGGTTC
>CAYTXN010000096.1:0-10434 GCA_964441195.1 uncultured Limnohabitans sp. | reverse complement strand
TAAATTGTATCATAACTCCTTGACCTGCTGATTATGATGAAGACGAACATGACCATGGCCACAACTCCTTTTTCCCAAAAGGAATCAAAAACAATCCCCGGAAATCCTAGCACTGCGGTAGTTGAGGACATCAAACTGAGAGTGGAAGCTACGGCTGATTCCCTCCGAGTGCTCAGCTTGGACCAATGGGAGTTTTGGAAAAATAACGGTTATGTAGTCATCAAAAATGCTGTTTCAGCAGAACAAGCTTCGCAGACGGCAGCATTCCTTTGGGAATTCGAGGAGAAAAACCCTGAGGACAAAAGTACTTGGTACACTGCACCCCGCGCGGAAATGCAGATGAAAGAATTGGTGGGAACGGGAATGGTAGAGGCGTACAACAATCAGCGACTATGGGACAATAGGCAAACCCAACGAGTTTACGATGCATTTGTGGATATCTGGGGAACTGAAAAGCTATGGGTGAGCATAGACAGAGCGAATCTCAACTTCCCAATTCGCCCCGGATTCGAATACAAGGGTTTCATCCATTGGGATTACGATCCAGAGACAAACCCGGAAAATGTGCAAGGAGTCCTCGCCCTAGCTGATCAGACAGATGAAAATATGGGAGGATTTCAATGCATTCCTTGGTTATTTAGGAATTATGACCAATGGAAACTTACCCAACCTACTGGCAGAGATCGGTTCAAACCAGATATCAGTGGGTTGGAAGATAAACTTGTAAAAGTAAAAATGGAAGCTGGTGATCTTTTAATTTTCAACAGCCTACTACCTCATGGAATTCGTCCAAATCGCTCCGAAAACAAAGTGCGAATCGCCCAATATTTAGCCATGGTTCCTGCACAGGAACATGATCAAGCTATTGTGGAATGGCGAATCAATTCATGGAAAAACAGAGTGGCCCCAGAGGGATATGCCTTTCCCGGGGACCCAAGAAACTGGGAGCAGACTCGCTACCCAAAAGCGAATCTGACTGAACTGGGAGAAAAGCTTTTAGGCCTGAAAAAATGGTGAAAAGTAAGCCGACATGCTTAGGTTATCCATTGGAAGTATGCAAAGACGCTTTTATCCAAATATCAAAAGCATTTTTTTGCATTTAATATTTAGCTATCTTTTTCGAAAATTTTGAAAGTGATCCTCGCTCGTTCCAACTTTCAACTCGAATTTTGAAAGAACAAATGAAAAATTACCTGTCCCTATTGGGACTAGCTTTTTTACTTTACTCCTGTGCTCAGAACGGGAAGCTTGATACTTCTCGAGAAGAGACTTCGTTCGTAAAACCGCAGGTAAGTTCATTATCAATTCTACCAGACTCTCTCAAACCTATGTCGGTGAATTTGACTGGACTCCCAGCGGCCCGGGTCATACCAATACCTAGTCGAGATGGCGGCACCTATTCCTTTCAAGATGAAAATGGCGATATCCAGACTTTCCCTCTCCTAGCTCCGGTAAGACAAGATTTATCAGTAATACAAGATGAAAACGGGGAAACAGTAAGAAGCCCAAACGGTTTGCCTTACATACTTGGTGAAGGTGGGATATCCCAATTTAAAACTTATTCAACTGACGATGGGCTGGCATTGGATGCCGTCAATTCCGCGCTCTTGGATAAAAGAGGACATCTTTGGTTTGGCACAAATAGTGGCGGAATCAGTAGATATGACGGAAGCAATTTCACAAACTACACCATTGCCCAGGGACTGGTAAACAACACTATACGAAGTATTTTTGAGGATAGTAAAGGAAATATCTGGACTGGAACTAACTCCGGGATCAGTCGTTTTGATGGATTTTCTTTTACCAATTACACCACGAGCAACGGTCTGGCAAATGATGTTGTCTGGGGTATCACAGAAGATAACGAAGGTAATTTATGGTTTGGAACGGGAGGCGGAGGAGTGAGCAAATTTGATGGGAGCAAGTTTACCAACTTTACAACGGAAAACGGGTTAGCTGACAATTTTATCATTTCCGTGATAAAGGATCCCAAAGGCAATCTTTATTTCGGTACCAATGGAGGAGGGATGAGTAAATATGACGGGAATACTTTTACCAATTACACCGAAACAGATGGATTGGCTGGAAACCGGGTAAGAAGTTTTGGTCTAAGCTCAGACGGATCACTTTGGATTGGCACTATTGGCGGAGGTATAAGCCATTTTGACGGCAAAGAATTCAAAAATTACACCCAAAAAGATGGGCTTGTCGACAACATTGTCCGTGCGGTTTTTGAAGATCCAAATGGTCGGATGTGGTTTGGTACCGAGCGGGGAATCAGCCGATTTGAAGGTGGGAAATTTACAAGCTACACCCGAGATCAGGGCATGCCAGCCAACAGTATTTTGGCAATTGCAGCAGACCAATCGGGGAAAATATGGTTTGGGACTGATGGAGGCGGTATTTCCAGATTTGATGGCAGTGCATTTACCAGCTTCACTTTAAATCAGGGCTTGGGGGCCAATATTGTCCTAAGCACGCTGGAAGATCGAAATGGAAACTTGTGGTTTGGCACAGCCGGAGGTGGAGTCAGCGTTTTTGATGGAACTGGATTTACGACCTATTCGATTTCCCAGGGACTCGGCTCAGATATCGTCTTCGCCATGACGGAGGATCAATCGGGAAATATTTGGCTGGGTACGATTGGAGGCGGATTGTCGAAGTTTGACGGTAAATCCTTCACCACCTACACTATTTCTCAGGGTTTACCATCCAATGAAATTCTGTCAGTGGTGGAGGACTCCAACGGAAACCTTTGGTTGGGAACGGAAAATGGAATCAGTAAATTCGATGGAGCGCGTTTTACTAACTTCGATCCGACACAAGGACTTGCCGGCTATGTCATTTTGAGAGTTCTACCCGAAGAAAATGGGGGACTCTGGGCAGCTGCAGAGGATGGAGGATTAAGCTATTTTGATGGAGAAAAATTCAGCAATTTCACTACTGACCAAGGGCTTACCGATAATTCGGCGAAAGCCTTAACCAAAGACAGCAGAGGGAACCTGTGGATAGGTACTGCCAATGGCTTAAGTGTGCTTCCGGATTCCCTGCGCCGAAACATTTCGAAAAATATCCTGCCCGATCATAGCCCCTTCGAAAACATCACAACAGAAGACGGGCTTCCGGACGATTTCATCTTGCAAATTGTCTCTATGGAAAATGGGAAAATAGCTGTGGGGACTAACCTTGGAATTACAATTTTCAACACGCCCTACTCGATAATTTCCGATTTTTCTTTAGAAAACCTGGAGATATTCAATACGAATACTGGATACCCGGTCAAAGACCTTCCGGATGGCCAAAATGGAATGTACCAAGACAGCAATGGAATTCTATGGGCGGGAACAGGTTCGAATAAAACTGCCTTGGTGCGATTGGACTATGAAGCTTTACTTCGAAATAAGGAGAAACCCAAGATTTTCATCAAACAGCTTCGGCTAAATGAAGAAGAAATCTCTTGGGAATCACTTTTGGACAATGAGAGTAACACCTACAAAACTACTTCAGAGCAAAACATTTTTGGAAAAGAATTAACGGTGGAAGATCGAGAATTTATTCGGGAGCGGTTTAAAGGGGTGAAATTTAAGGAAACCACTCCCTTCTATCCTATTCCTCAAGAACTCGTCCTGCCCTATAAGCACAATCACATCAACATTGACTTTGGCTCCAATGAGCTGGCCAAGCCATATTTGGTGGAATACCAATATATGTTAGAAGGATATGATGAAGAATGGAGCCCAGTCCTGAAAAAAACCAGTGCCACTTTTGGTAACATTCACGAAGGCGAATACACTTTTCTAGTAAGGGCTAGATTTACAGGCTCAGCAGAAGGTCCTGCTGCGGAATGGACCGAGCCATTAGCCTATTCTTTCACGGTACTTCCTCCAATCTATCGCACTTGGTGGGCCTATGTCATCTATACCTTGATTTTCCTTTCATTTGCCTATCCGATTCACCGCTATCAGCGGAATAAGGCGATCAAAGAAGAACAAGAACGGGCAAGAGAACGCGAACTCGAGCAAGCAAGAGAGATCGAAAAAGCCTACACCAAACTAGAATCCGCACACGAAAATCTAAAATCCACTCAAGCCCAACTGATCCAGCAAGAAAAACTGGCCTCTCTCGGCCAACTTACAGCTGGAATTGCTCATGAAATCAAAAACCCGCTCAACTTTGTCAATAACTTCTCCGGATTGAGCCTGGAATTTTTGGAGGAAGTGGAAGAAGAGCTGGAAAAAGTGGAAAAAAACGAGGCCTTGGAAAATGTCAAGGAACTTCTCGGGGATATCAAAGTCAACCTGACCAAAATCAAACACCACGGTGGCCGCGCTGATGGCATCGTCAAATCCATGCTTATGCACTCCCGAGGAGGAAGCGGCTCCATGGAACCATCCGATGTCAATGAGGTGATCAAGGAATATGTCAACCTTTCCTTCCACGGCATGCGAGCAAATAAAAACCCAATCAATGTCGATCTTGTATATGATTTGGATGAAATGCTTCCAAAGATTCCGCTCAATACCGAAGATTTCAGCCGCGTCATTCTCAATCTGACCAAAAATGCTTTCGATGCGATGCGGGATAAAATCACCAAAGTTGGTTCGGACTACAAGGCCATCTTGAAAATCCATACCAAAGACCTCGGAGACAAAATTATCATCGAAGTCGAAGACAATGGGCCTGGAGTTCCGGATGACATCAAAGACAAATTGCTAATGCCATTCTTCACCACTAAAAAAGGAACTGAAGGAACAGGTCTCGGTCTATCCATCACGCATGACATTATCAAAGCACACAACGGTTCGCTGGATATCAGTACGGTGGTGGGCGAGTGGACCAAGTTTACGATTACGATGACAAAGCCAGTCTGATTCTCATTTTAGGATAACCAGTTTTTTCTCTTGGGGATCCTTGAATCCTGCTTGTTTTCAAAAACTTATCCTAAATTGAGGATGCCACTATTTTTTCTATCTCAACGAAATCTATGTTCCCTTCAAAAAGGGACTAATTTACTATGGAAGGGAAACCAAACCTCTTCCTTCTTCAAAAACAGTACTGAAATGTCATGTTGAAAAATCGGGGAAAATCAATCATTTTCAGAAAAGATGACTTCGCTTTTTTGCTAAGGATATGAAAGCACAATTTTAAACCATCTACCAATGAAGGTATCCTACCAAGTACCCAATTCGTTTAGCTTAATTTTTTTATTTTTTCTCGGATTTGCCTCTTGTACACAAGAATCGGCTGTTCCATTTCCAGATAATCCATCAGGATACGAAGTCCCCAAACCTATTCCATTTGAGCTTCCTGATCCAGAAGCCGTTTCCTGGAAAACCTATCCTCAGGACAGTGTGCCTAAGGGAACAAAGGTCCCCTTGGATATCGAAAGTCTGCCCTATAAAACATTTTCTGCAAATGAATTCAGACCGCTAAAAGCGCCCATAAAAAACACTCCCTTCGACTGGGATAAGCTCGCTGCGATTCCGTTCGACTTGGATACCATTCCCTCCCAGCCTATCCCTGTCAGAAAATTCTTGTTGCCTCCACCCATAGTCAATGCGGCATCTGTTCCATCAGTTTGGCAGGGCGGTACCTCTGCAATGATCCGCCTAGGACAAACGGAAGGCTTACTTGGCAATAAAGTTCTTGCGATGGTCAATGATCCTCATGGGAGTATGTGGATCACCACAGACCGGGGCTTGACCAAGTATGACGGTTCGGAGTTCCAGACGTACAATTTCTTCGGAAGGTCTGAAACCGGCGCTGTAGAAATCCTCCCCAAATTACTCTTTGATCCCGAGGGAAGGCTGATTATTTCAGGACTGGTGACCGGGGTTTATCGTGTGGATATCACTTTAGGCTTGGTGGAGCATTTCCAAACCGGCAAAGGATTTATCCGAATGGATTACGATGCTCAGGGGAAACTTTGGGGCACAAATGGTGGACTTTATTTTTTGGATTTGGAAGAAAAACGCATCTCCCAGGTGGAAATGAAAATCAATGGAACCACCATTACCGCCCTTTTAGGGGTGAAAAACGACAAAGATGGAAATCTTTGGATTGGTTTAGGTCAGGGAATCGGAATCATGGATCCGGCTCAAAAATCCATACGCCTGATGGGAGATCCACTTGGACTCAACCTTCGAACGGCCTATGAATTCAAAGAAGATTCCAATGGCAACATGTGGGTATCGGCGTTTTCCAACGGAGCCGTCTCGATAAACCTAAAAAATCAAACCTTTCAGCAACTTGGCCCCGATCAGGGGTACTTTGGCAGAACTGGAGACGTACTTTTGGATGAAAAAAAGCGACTTTGGCTTATATCTGAAGACACCCTAAGGATTTTTGATCAGGAAAAAGCCTTGATGAAAAAGATCGTGACTCGCGCCGTCACCCGAGACAATAACTTTCCCTCTCCCTCTATTTTAGGCAAAGACGGAACCATTTGGATAGGAACAGATAAAGTAGGAATTCTACTTGTCAACCCGAATGGAATGCTTTCGGAGTATTTTACGGTAGAAAACGGGATCGAAAGCAACGATGTCTGGGGAATTAATGAAGATTCAAAAGGCAGAATTTGGATGGGGAATTACCGTGGACTCAACATCTATGATTCGGAAAAGGAACGGCTTTACCTATTCCAATTCCCTGGAGGACAGTTGGTCAATGATTTCCGGCAAATCAACGAAATCGGTGATGACGTCTTTTTTGTGGGAATGGCTAGAGGATTCTCCATCATCGATCTTAATTCAAATACCGCAACAATTTATGACACCCAAAACTCTCTAGGTATAACCACCATTTTCATCGCAGAGCAAACACCAGATGGAAAGCTTTGGATGGGTTCAGGTTCCGGATTGCTTGTTTTTGACCCAAAAGAAAACAGCTTCAAACAACTGGGAAAATCAAACGGGCTTTCTTCAGACATGGCATTCATCGTGAAGAAGGACAGCAAAGGCCAAATTTGGGTCTGCACGGATACCGGAGTCCATCTATTTGATGCTGAAGGAAATTCTCAGCGGAAGTTAGGCAAGAGCACGGGCTTGATGACCGACTACAATTCCATGCTTTTTGAAAATTCCAGAGGGGAAATCATATTGGGTGGAGATGTCGGGTTCTCCATTTTTAACCAAGTCAAAAATACCATCACTCATATCTCTGGAAAAACCGGAATCAGTCCGCCTTCACTTTATGATATAAACGAAAGCAAGGGCAGAATTCAAGTTGGTTCTGAAAACGGAATCATCGTCGTGGAGCGACCGGATGAGAGCTCTCCCAATCAATTATGGCGCTTTTCCAATTATGGCAAATCATCCGGCCTACCCTATAATGATCACAATCAAGCCACTTCATTCGTCTCCTCCACAGGTGCCGTCTGGTGGGGCGCTGCACCGATTTTGATAGTCAATCATCAAGATCCTGTAATTGACAGCCTTACTCCACAGGTACACATCAAGGGCATTAATATCATGGATCAGAATCCTGTTTTTCTTAAGCCGGACTATTTCAAATCCAAGTTGCAGGAAGGCGATACTCTCTGGACAAGTGATCTTTTGGAGAGCTGGACCAGAGAAACCCTGCCAACTGACAGTAGCTACCTGGCCCAAAACAAGATCCAATGGGACAGCATCAGCCCAGGATTCCGCCTGCCATTGGGGCTAAAGCTTCCCTACAATCAAAATTCCTTCAATTTCACCTTTGTCAATCAAGCCGCCCAGGGACGAGATAAGATCGTCTACCGTTACATTCTTGAAGGTGAGGATGAGGAATGGTCAGATATCAGTGCGAAACCTGCTTCGCGGATTTACTATAATTTGTTACCGGGAGATTACAGCTTTCGAGTGGCTACTCGAGGGTTTAATGGAGTCTGGAGTGAGCCCGAATCACTAAACTTCACCATAATGCCTCCTTGGTGGCAGACTTGGTGGGCCTATTTACTTTTTGCAACGCTATTTGGCGGATTGACTTATGCCATAGTCTACGTCAGGTCACAATACCTGAAAAAGGAAAACCGCATTTTGGAGGAGAAGGTCAGCCATCGTACGGAACAGCTCAAAAAATCCATTGACGACTTGAAGGCTACTCAATCCCAACTCATCCAATCCGAAAAGATGGCCTCGCTCGGTGAACTCACCGCTGGCATCGCGCATGAGATCCAAAACCCACTGAATTTTGTAAACAACTTCGCAGAAGTGAGTGGAGAACTCATCGATGAAATGAAGGAGGAATTGGAAAAAGGAAATATGGAAGCAGTAATAGAAATTTCCGATGACCTCAAAGAAAATCTTACCAAAATCAATCACCACGGGAAGCGGGCCGATTCTATCGTAAAAGGCATGTTGGAGCATAGTCGAGGCAGCTCCACCGATAAAAAATTGACTGATATCAATGCGCTGGCCGATGAATTTTTGCGATTGAGCTATCATGGATTGCGAGCCAAAGACAAGAGCTTCTCTGCTGACTTCGAAACTGATCTAGACCCAAATCTCCCCCCCGTAAATGTGGTTGCTCAAGACGTGGGTCGAGTCATTCTGAATCTAATTAACAATGCATTTTATGCTTGTGCTGAGCAGAGTCGTAAGACTTCTGAAAATGGGACTTCACCTTACAGACCAAAAGTATCTGTCTTAACCCGATTGGTAGATCTCACTGGCAGTTCTGGGGGAGTTGAAATTTGCATCAAAGACAATGGAAGCGGAATCCCAAAGGCAATTAAAGATAAAATCTTCCAGCCTTTCTTCACTACCAAACCTACAGGCAGCGGGACAGGATTGGGATTAAGCCTAAGCTATGACATCGTCAAGTCCCACGGCGGTGATCTCCGGGTCAAAAGTACCGAAGGCGAAGGAACGGAAATGATCATCTTTTTACCCATTGAAGACTAGTATCCATGGATTCGCTCAAAAGTAAAATTACAGCCGTCAGAAAAGTTTACGAAACCTATTGGGAAAGCTACACCAAAGGAGACTTGGAAACTTTTGGCTCCACCTTGGATGATCGGTTTGAAATGATCGGAACCTCCGAATCCGAGCGCTGTCATACCAAAGAAGACGGAATTGAATTCCTAAAAGCTCAACTGCATGAAGTAGTGGGAAAAGCAGAGATGCGAAATCGACAAATTGATGTCGTCCCAATGGACAATTTGGTGTTGATCAATGAGCAGTGTGATATCTATGTTCTCCTGGATTCGGAGTGGAATTTTTATTCAAAGATCAGAATATCAACGCTGCTTCGGGAAACCAAGGAGGGTTGGAAAGTGACTCAACAACATGGATCGCTTCCTGATATGCGGGTGGGAGAAGGAGAGACGATCGCTTTAGAGAAAATCAGCAAAGAAAACCTAGAACTCCGGGATGCTGTGAAGCGACGTACCGCCGAACTGGAAAACAAAAACCAGGAGCTTGCCATCGAGGCAGCACTGGAGAAAGTACGTGCGGTAGCCATGGGCATGAAAAAACCCGAGGATATGCTCGATGTCTGTAGGATTATTTCGGATCAGTTGCAGGTTTTTGGGATAGAAAAAATCCGAAATGTGCAAATCGCCATCATTGATGAAAATATCGGTCAATACCTCTGTTATCAGTATTTTACCCCATATGACAAAACAGCCATAGAAATAACAGAATACCTCAAAAGCCCGGTAGAACATGGAATGGTCAAGCAGATGCTGGCCTCACGGAACGGGTATTTTATCGGTAATCTAAGCGGTCAGGAACTCGAAGACTTTCGCTCACACCGAAAAGAAGAAAACCATTTTCCTGATCCATTTTTGGATAAAGCCACCGAATTGGATTATTGCTTTTTGTCCATTGGGGAAGGGGGACTTGGACTGACCTTATATCAGGCAATGGCTGATGAAATTTTGACATTGTTCAAGCGTTTTCATCAGGTTTTTTCCTTGGCTTACCAGCGGTTTCGGGATATCCAAAAAGCAGAAGCGCAAGCAAAGGAAGCGCAGATTGAAGTCGCCTTGGAACGAGTAAGGGCAAGGGCAATGGCCATGCATCATAGTGACGAGATTAAAGATGTAGCGCGCGAGCTTCGGGTCCAACTTGCAACATTAGGCTCTGGGGAACTCGAAACTTGTGCGGTAAACCTTTACGAAGTTAATGAGGAGTTCATGGAAAGCTGGTCCGCCTTGCGTCCTCCAGGCAGCAAAGCGGAAATTCTGGAATTCCATTTTCAATTACCTAAAAAGGGCATCACGATCATTGAAGATATCCTAAAAGTATATCACTCTGGCTCAGAGGAATTTTCAATTATTTCTGAAGGAGCCAAGGGAATCCAATGGATGCAAAAAATGAAGGAATTGGTGCCGGAAATGTATTCAGCAGCTACAGTAACTCCTGAATTTGAGCACACCGGAATCTTCAAAGCCTGGTGGACAGGAGATTTTTTTCCCGGAGGAGCTTTACTTATGGTCACTTTGGACCC
>CAYTXN010000095.1:0-10435 GCA_964441195.1 uncultured Limnohabitans sp. | reverse complement strand
TTTTCGACCACAGATAGTCCAATATACGCCAAAATCACCAACGGGATGCCTGCAAGGTGCAGCCAGCCGAAAAGCCCGACACTTACTAAAATAAGTATGTATCGGAAAATGTTTTTCGAAAAGGAAAGGCTTTTGAATTTTAAAGCGATAAGCGGGATTTCGACAACCAACAAAATAGCAAAAACCCAAGCTAAAATAATCAGGACTATTGGCAATGAAAGCCATTGTTCAAGAGTGGGCCATTGCAATGCGAGATAGGGGAGAGTACTTAGAAACAGTGCATTGGCTGGTGTGGGCAAGCCGATGAAACGATCACTTTGACGGGTGTCAAGATTGAATTTGGCTAGCCTGTATGCCGATAGCATGGGGACAATCAAGGTTAGATAAGGCAAATAAGAATCAGGTTCAGTGTGATTTTTTGTCATCATATACAAAATCAAACCCGGCAGTACGCCAAACGAAATCACATCGGCGAGGGAATCCAATTCTTTACCGATATCACTTTGAACTTTGAGCAAGCGCGCCACAAGACCGTCCAAGAAATCAAATACAGCCGCAATCAAAACAAAATATGCCCCAGAAAGAATGTTGCCATCCAGAACCCAAATGATTCCGATCACTCCAAACAATAGGTTGAGGAGTGTAAGTAGG
The DNA here is from genome assembly GCA_964441195.1 of uncultured Limnohabitans sp. Classification (GTDB taxonomy): domain Bacteria; phylum Bacteroidota; class Bacteroidia; order Cytophagales; family Cyclobacteriaceae; genus Algoriphagus. Next base: position 9,784 of record CAYTXN010000095.1, on the reverse strand, counting down.
TTTGGAATTTGGGATTTGATGTTCATTAGAAAGCTCGTTCTCCTACGAAGGGATTGTGGATTTTTTCGAAACCGATGTTGGTTTCAGGTCCATGGCCGGGATAAATAATAGTATCAGAAGGAAGTGTGAAAAGTTGGGTTTTTATCCGTTCAAGCAGTAACTGATGATTTCCTCCAGGAAGGTCTGTCCTTCCTATGCTTCCTCGGAAAAGCGTATCCCCAGCGATGCATTGCTTACTTTTCTCATGATAAAAAACCACGTGCCCAGGTGCATGCCCAGGTACAAAGAGAATTTTCAGAGATTCTTCTCCAACTTGGAATTCATGACCCTCCTCCAAAAAATGATCCGCTTCAGCGGGATCATAATTTTGAAAACCATAGTTGGGAGCATATACTTCCACGGATCTTAGCACTGAAATTTCCTTTTCATGAATCCAAAGTGAGATGCCAAATCGTTTCTTAGCCCAAGCATTTCCGAGTACGTGATCGATGTGACAATGTGTATTTAATAGGTACCGTACATTCAGTTTATTCGATTCCACAAAATCCACTAACTCCTTTCTTTCTTCAGGTGTATGGCAGCCCGGATCGATCAAGGCTGTCGTTCCTTTGTCATCATAGACCAAATAAGTGTTTTCCTGAAACGGATTGAAGGTGAAAGATTTAATATGGAGCATTACAATAGTTGGAGTGATCGCAGCAAAGTAAGGAATTATGCCTTTAATTTGGGTTATGGAAATTGATTTTTTGATCATAGGACAGGGAATTGCAGGCACTGCCTTGGGGCATAGATTAGAGCAGGAGGGTCAAAGAATTTTGATTTTTGATCTTCCTGAATACAATAAAAGTAGCAGAGTAGCAGCAGGCCTTTACAATCCTGTAACGGGACGAAAAATGGTAAAATCCTGGATGGCAGAGTTCCTTTTTCCCGAAATCGAACCTTTCTATCAAGAAATGGAAAACATCACGGGCAGGGAGTTTTTGACCAAGGAAAAAATTTACCGTCCTTTTCTTTCTATCGAAGAACAAAATGAATGGATGGGGCATTCGAGTGATCCCAAAATCGAAATGTTTATAGATCAGATTTTCACCAAAAGTCAATATCCGGAACTTCGCGATCCTTTTGGTGGAGTTTTATTAAAGATGTCAGGTTGGCTGAATATCAAGGAATATTTAGATGGAATGGGGGAGTGTTTTGGAGATCGTCTGATGGAGAAAAAATTTGATGAAAATTTGCTTGAAAAGACATCCGAAGGATGGAGATATGAGCACATTCTTGCAAAGAATCTGATCTATTGCAATGGTCTTGGAGCATTGAAAAGTCGTTTTTTCAGTTATTTGCCTTTTGCCCCGGTGAAAGGAGAAATCTTGGAAGTGGCGCAGGATTTTGATCCGGATTTCATTGTAAATAGGGGAGTTTTCAGAGTAAATTTGGGAAAAGGAATCTACCGAGTTGGGTCAACATATACTTGGCATGATTTGGAGACAGGGCCCACTGAAAGGGCGAAAAACGAGATCTTGGGCAAACTTCAGGAAGTAGTCAAAGTACCGGTGACTTCCATAGAAAATCATAAAATTGGGATTCGACCTGCTACCAAAGATCGAAAACCATTTCTCGGCAAACATCCTGTGGAAGATAGCGTTTACATCTTCAATGGTTTCGGCGCAAAAGGTGTCTCACTTATTCCTTATTTTAGTAAACTAATGACCCAATACCTGATAAAATCTCAGCCACTTTTGGCAGAGGTGAATATCGCTCGGTATTTTAAGTATATTTAAAACTCATCAATCTTGTTCCGAATGCGATACCTAGTCTTTCGACTTTTGATCTTAGTTCTATTCTTCGGAAGCTCTTCCCTCTCTCTGGCACAATTTGACCAAGAGCGATTTGGTAAAAATCGAATTCAGCACAAAGGGCTAGAATGGTACTTTTATTCGTCCAATAACTTTGAGGTCTATTACTATGACCGGGGTGGTGCAAATGCGAAAATGGCCATTGAATATTTGGAATCTGAGTTTGATAAGCTCACCCAAATGATCGGTTATGTGGCTTACACCAAACCAAGGATTTACATCTACAATTCGCCTGAAGAAAGCCTTCAAAGTAACCTGAACCTAAACAGTCAGAAATACACGGAGGATGGTCAGACCAAATTTACTCGGTTAATCGCTGAAGTGGCCTACAAAGGTCGGATTGACCAATTCAAGGAAGACATCATTTTTGCTACCTCCAAAGTCATTATCCGAGAGATGCTTTACGGTGCATCTGTTGCTGATGCATTTCAAGCCAATTTGATTAATGATTTTCCGGCATGGTACATTGATGGAGCCGCACTTTACTTAGCCAAAGGCTGGAGTCGGGAAATGGACGACTTTGTTCGACAGTTTTTGAAAGTAAATAAGAATCCAAAAATCCTGAATTTAACAGGTATTGAGGCGGGTCTTGTGGGCCAATCTATTTGGAATTATATCGCTGAAAAATATGGAAGAAGGTACGTTTCCAGTATTCTGAATCTTTCCAGAATTAATAGAAACGAGGAGAATAGCATTGCAAATACGATCGGGGTCAACGCAAAAGTATTTTTCGAAGATTGGAGAAATTATTACCTCAAGGTAAATGAACCAGTTTACACTTCTTTCAAGGATGTCTCCCCGGAGTCAGCCATTGCCAAAACATCCTCAAGAGTTGATGGTGCCATCAGCGATATAAAATTCAGCCCAGACGGCCTACTCTTAGGATATGTATTGAACAATGCAGGGAAATATAAGGTGATCGTTCGAGATCTTTCAAGTGGTTCCGAGCAAACAATCTTCCAAGGTGGAGCGAGCTATGATGAACTTAGCCCAAATCTTTATTCTCCATTAATCGCATGGAGAGACTCTGCTAATTTGGCTATAGCATCTTTTAAAAGAGGTTTCACAACATTGAGACTTCGATCAATTGATGGTACCAATCAGGATAAAATTTTCTTGAGAAATATCACACAGATTCTTAGCATTGATTTCAATGAGTCAGGGAGAAATATGGTTATTTCAGCCATCTCAGGCGGAAAAGCAGATATCTATACACTCAACGTCAGAGGGCAGGGCAAGCGACTGACTAATGATGTTTTCGATGATTTGAGCCCCGCATTCCTCAATGATTCGGTCATTGTTTATTCCTCAAACTTTGTTGATTTGCCTGATTCAGTCCTGACTGCAACACCTGATATCAATGTGTTACCTAGCCAGTACAATCTATTCAAAGTCGAGGTATTGAAGGATACCACGATTGTAACAAAGCTTACCAACTCCAATAGTAAAAATACCCAACCCCGAAAGATCAATAGTAATACACTGCTTTATCTAAGTGATTTGAGTGGAATTACTAACCTGATGCGTTTCAATATCGGGAATCAAGTTTCCAATCAAATCTCTGCTTTTGATAAGAGTATCGAGGTATTTGATATCACGAGTAGAATGAACAAAATAGCCTACGCCCTTCGGAGCGGAAAGGAATCGCATCTCTATGTAGAGGGATATAGTGGCGTTGATCAATTTACCCCAAGCACTCCAAGGGTCCAACTGGCCCAGGCAAAAGATCTGAATGAGCGGCTGGCTGCAAGACGGCTTTTGGAGCAAAGATCAAGCCCTGCCTTGGCGGAGCCAACACAGCCTGTATCAGTACCAGAGCAACAGCAAGTTCTAACAGACACTACCTCCACGAATAGAACATCATCCATCAATCTGGATCGACTGCGTTTTGAGTCAAGAAAAGGGGTGAATACCGAAAATTACACTTTTGACACGATCCCTCAACTTCAATCTCCTGCTGAAACTGGCAGTAGAACAGATCTTAGTCGAACCAATCTCTTGGAGGCATTCAGACGGCAATCTTTGCAGAAGCGTGTGACTGGGCCAAGAAGAATGGAGGATCAATTTTTTACCAATAATATCAATACAAGGGCTGTGGTAGATCCCCTTAGAGGATTTGGGATCAACCTCAATGGCAAAATGACTGATGTTCTCGATAATCATGTGTTTGCAGGAGGGATCATGACAGCACTTAACTTCAATTCCGGCGGAGATATTTGGTTTGAATATGAATACTTGAAAAGCAGGCTTGATTTCAGAGGAAGATTTGATCGGCGAACGATTCGAATTGAAGAAAACGATATTTCTTTTCAGAAATATGTGCTCACTCAAGTGGAGGCCGGAGTTTCCTATCCATTGAATATCAACTCCAGAATCTATGCAGCTCCTTTCATTGCTAAATCACAATATTTCAACCTTCTTTCTGATTCTTTGATCCTTGGACAAGTTCCGGATAAAAATCGTTTTGATGTGAATTATGTGGGGGGCAAAGTGGAATTTGTGTATGACCGCTCTGAGCCAATGGGACTCTATTCCTATACCGGAATGAAAGGAAAGATCGGATTTCAGCATTATCAGGGATTGAATCATGCAGAACGATCCTTTAGTCATTTTTACTTTGACTGGAGAAACTATCAGAAAATCCACAAAAACATAACACTCGCCTCCAAGCTTTACGTCGGCTCATTCATGGGGAAAAATCCTCAGAATTATCTGGTTGGAGGGATGGACAATTGGCTCTTCAATGAGTTTTATAATCCACCATCAAATAGGCCTGAGCCCTCTCCTGTGAGAAATCCTGTCGGTAACGAAAATTCGAATATTCTTTTTGCTGACTTTGTGGACCTTAGAGGTTATGACTACGATGAAATTAGAGGAAGGAATGTGATCACTTTCACAACTGAACTACGGATTCCACTTTTCACTTATCTAACTCGGGGAAACATAACCTCCAATTTTATAAGGAACTTTCAGCTAGTGGGATTCTATGATATTGGTTCAGCTTGGAATGATTTTGCACCTTGGGAACGGGTGAACGATCAAAATACAGAGGTAATCAATACAGAAGGCTCGCCATTCGTGGTGGTGCTGAATAACTTCAACAATCCATGGCTTCAAAGTTACGGTGCGGGGTTAAGGACAGTTCTGCTAAATTACTACGTCAAGTTTGATGTGGCCCGCCCAATCCGAAATTACGAGACAGAAGACCTGAAATTTTACTTTACTTTGGGCTATAATTTCTAATAGCAAACTATTATGATCAAATCGATGACCGGCTTCGGTGTAGCCGGACTTGAGAATGAGCAAATGATGATTCATGTCGAAGTGCGATCGCTCAACTCAAAATTTTTGGATTTATCCATTCGCAGCCCCAGACAATTTTCTGATAAAGAACATGAAATCCGAACCTTAGTCCAGACAATCCTGGACCGAGGCAAAGTGAATGTTTCCATAGAATTTGTCCCAAAAGGGAGTCAAAACTTACCTGTTACTATCAATCAAGCGCTTTTCAAAGCCTATTTCGAAGAGTTTAAAAGTCTAGCGGAACTAGTTGGCGAGAAGTCTGATGACTTATTTAAACTCGCCTTGCAATCTCCCAATGTAATCGCCTCGATTCCGATGGAGCGGGAAGAATCTGAAGATTGGGATCAGACAAAATTGGTATTAGAGGAAGCTCTTAGAAAGTGCGACAGCTTTAGAAAAGATGAAGGAGCTTCCTTATATTCCAAATTGGAGGAAAATATCCTAGTGATTAGGTCTGCTTTTGAGCGTGTCAAGCAAGAGGAACCGAACCGGAAAGAGCGAATCAAACAACGAATTCGGAATCATTTTGAGCAATGGATGGATGAAAATTCATTTGATGCGAATCGATTTGAACAGGAATTGATCTATTATTTCGAAAAACTTGACGTCACTGAGGAACTGGTGAGACTTGAAACTCACTTGGACTACTTTGTAAAATCACTAAAAGAAGAAAATAGTCAAGGAAAAAAACTGGGATTTATTAGCCAAGAAATCGGCAGAGAAATCAATACGATTGGCTCCAAGGCAAATGATGCCGAAATTCAAAAACACGTCATTTTGATGAAGGATGAGCTTGAAAAGATTAAAGAGCAATCGCTGAATGTGTTGTGAATTTTCTAAGGAATTACGGTTTTCAAGAAATTTAAAAAAGCCTGCTTGATGTCAAGCAGGCTTTTCGATTTAAAAGGAGTTGGTTTAGTTAAGCTTGAATTTTATTGGAATTGTCATCCGTGATCGAACTGGTCTACCGTGATGAAATGCGGATTTCCATCTTGGAGAATTTTGAATCACCTCAATAGCTGCTTTATCCAGTATTGGATCAACTGATCTTACTACTTCCACATCCTGGATACTCCCATCCGTATTGATGACAAATCGGAGAAACACCGTTCCTTCAATTCCCAGTCGTTGTGGCTGCTTTGGATAAGTCAGATTGTCTCTCAAATAAGCATACCATGCATCCATTCCACCTTGAAATTGGGCCCGAACTTCCGTGAAATCCAAGATTTCAGGAGCGGTTTCTATAGTAGGAGGCCCTTCAAACTTGATCTCAGGAATTGGTTCATTATTCGGTAGATTCATGTCAATCGTTAATAGCTTATCGGGTTCAATATCATTGTCAATGATCTTGATTTCTGGAGCAACAACTGGAGGAGGTGCCTGAGGAGGAGTTTGGATTGTTATTGGAATTATATCCTCATCCCAATTTGTATTGCCATTCGGTATTTCCAAGAGTGGTTTATTGTCATAAGCTTTCCATTCGAAAGCCACCAAAACAGCACCGACTGATACGATCAGTCCAAAATTGAAAAATGGAGCGTACCATCTGTGGAGATCCGATCCGGGATTCTTTTTTAATTCCATGGTTGTTTTGTTTTATAGTTCATAAAAAATTTACCGCTATTATATTTAAAAAGCTATTCAAATAACATTTGTTAACTATTTGAAAAGTCAAGTTTTGTTAAATGCGTAGACTAGGCTAGTTTCCTTTATTTCAGACTGTTGGAGGAATGTGAATTTATTAAGGAAGGGAAAAAGTCTTTAACCTCAATAGGGATAAAAAGTCTTGATCTTAAAAGAATAAGTCCCTTAGTCCTATATAATTTCTTCGGTCACTTCATCCAATTGATCCATGGTTTTGGAGACCGATTTCCATTCGGCAAAAGCGACAATTTTCACAATAAATGCCAAAAATTTCCCGGGATTGATCAATTTATAAGCCAGTTTTGAGATGTTGTTATCCCTATCCCTGATCTGAAAATCCTTGTTTATGTCAGCATGATATTCGCCGGCATACTTCCATGCACCGTCTCTGGCGAGTTGGATGGAGAAGTTCAATATCATCTCATCCCGACCTTTAGCTAGTGGTATCAACCATCCGAAAATCGGTGAAACTGTGCTTAAATTGGATTTGACCTTATCGACCAATTCTGCCAATACCCCATTAATTTTATTGAAATCACCTTGAATTCCAGCTAAATCTTTTCCCAGCATGGTCTCAGAAGCAGCAATTCCCAAATCCAGATTGATGTGAGCATTTATTCCAAGGAAGAGATGCTGTAGAACCAGGTTCCCCGAATTTTTGCTTGCCTCGAAAGCCAATCTCCAGCTTTCGGTCGGCTTTGATCCGCTTTTCCAAAGTTCATAAGCATCAATAAACCGCTTCGCAAAAAGAACGTCTAGCATTACCATTCGGGTATTGTCCTCAAATTCTCCAGCCAAAATACCATCCCGGATTCGTCGTGTCACCTGCCGATACAAAATCGTAAAATAGCCGATTCGGGATTGATTGGATTTACATTCGGCTACGATTTCTTCCATTCGGATTAGTACGTCATCGATTGTTTGCATAGGTAATTCTATATAAAAAAGCTTTCTAAAAGATCTCCAACATAAAATGCAACCACCGCCGCTAATAAACCTAAGCCCAAAGTTTCAGAGATACTTCTCAGTTTAGAAGTTTGATTGACGATTCCTTTCAGCCATCCGACAATCATAAAAGCAAGACCTGTTAAAATACTCGTCCAAAGGAAAATGTTGAGATTGGTCGGAAAAAAGAAGTCATAGAGGTAAACCATTAGCGGGATAAATCCGACAAGGACAAATGAAATCAGGGTGGCCAACCCTATTTTAAAAGGACTTTTGCTATCACGCATCATGCCTAGCTCGTCCTTCATCATCTCCGCAACCCACAGGTCTTTGTCACTGCAAATGTGGTCAACTATTTTGTCTAAAAGTTCACCTTTGAAGCCCTTTTCCCGGTAAATGTCTGCAATCTCTTCCCGCTCTATTTCGGGAAGATTTTCTATTTCCCAATACTCGATTTTTTCATGTTTATCAAAATTATCTCCCTCACTTTTCGAAGAAAGATAAGCTCCAACTGACATCGAAAAACCATCGGCTAGGAGGTTGGCTAAGCCCAAAATAATCAGGATGCCAGGATCGAGATTGGCACCAAAACCTCCGGCCACCACGGCAAAAGTGGTCACCGCCCCGTCAATTCCTCCATAGACAAATTCGCGCAGGTATTCCTGCAGTTTCCCGAATTTGGTACTTGATAAGTGGATGTCGTCTTCCATAGTTCAGTTTAGATTTTTCAAGAAAAAGTGCTTCACATTTTCACCCATCACAGCTCTGATTTCTTCTTCAGAAAAGCCAACATTCATCAGTCCTTCCACAATAAGAGGAAGTCCTGTAATATCAAATGGCATAGCGACCGAACCATCAAAATCTGAACCTAAAGCTACATATTCTACGCCAACCAAATCCCGGACATGCTTGATGGATGCAATAATATTTGGCAGTTCAGGAGTGCCCACAGCCATGTCGAAAAATGCGATACCTATAATTCCCCCATTGGCTGCAATCTTTTGAATCTGTTCGTCGCTGAGGTTACGCTGTGAGTCCAAAACTGCACGTACTCCCGTATGAGATACCATTACGGGTTTGGTAGAAAGCGAAAGAATGTCATCAACTATAGCCGGGGAGGAGTGGGCCAAGTCAATGAATATTCCAAGTTCATTCATGCGATTAATAACCTTTATCCCAAATTCTGTCAATCCTGCACCATTTTGTCCATGTGCCGAACCTCCAAATTCATTGTCGAAAAAGTGAGTCGGACCGAGCATTCGGACACCAGCATCGTAGACTTTGTCAAGGTTTTCCAGCGTTCCTTCTAATGCATGACCTCCTTCGATTCCCAGCATGGCACCGATGACTTCTTTGTCTATCTTTCGTGCTTCAATCAGATTTTGTAGGTCAGCTTTTGATTTGATAAAAATGGCTTTTTCACCTTCGTTTTCTATAAACTCCGACAAAGCTGCTGATTGAGACAAGGTTCTATTGATTAAACTAAACCAGTTCCAGGGACCTTCACCCTTGGCTATGGTAAGCGGCGTGATATTATCAAAGGTGTCTTCACTGTTGCTTTGCATATTTTGCCCAGCAGGGGATTTGGAGACAATGGTGAACATCTCCAAAGCAACATTCACTTCTCGCATCCTTGGGAAATCAACATGGCCCTGATCGCCTCTTTTATTCAGACTCCTTCCCCAAAGTAAGGCATCGCAGTGAAGATCTGAGATAAAATCGAGTCGGCTGTAGATCGCTTGAGCTTCAGGAGATATCTGATAGGGTCCTGCGGCTTTGATGGGATTTCGCTCAGCCTCAACATATCGGGGGACCGTATTAATCCCAATGAGATAGAGGATAAAAAGGATTACAAGGAAGATAAAAACTTTTTTCATAAGGCGGTGGGTTTAATGTCAAGTTAATTGAAAAAATGAAGCAGAAGTTGTCATGATATTCTAAAAATAAGAATCATGCTTAAAAAATAATTCAAAAATTTTCATCCGAAATTTTGATTGTTTGTTTGGTTTTAATACGTTTAGGAAACTTTAGCAAACAGA
>CAYTXN010000094.1:4695-10475 GCA_964441195.1 uncultured Limnohabitans sp. | reverse complement strand
TCGCATATTTCTTCATTTATGCTTGGGGAGACTGTTCTTCAAAAAATGGCGGATGACAAAAACATCTTTGACATGGCAGGTTCAGGTTTTGCATCAACCGTTCGACTTGCTAAGTCCAGCCCGGCGATGTGGGCACCGATTTTCATAGAAAACAAAGAAAATATCCTCAGTGCTTTGGATGGTTACATTTCAAACTTGACTGCTTTCCGAGAGAAAATCGCGAACGACGATAATAAAGGTCTTTTTGAGGAAATGGCTGAGATCAATAAGATTCGGGATATTCTTGAATTGGGAAAGTAGTCGATTTCGGAGTTCGGATTTTTGATTTCGGATTTGAAACCACGGAGAGATTCGTGGTTTTTCTTTTTTGTTTCCCGCAGATAAACGCTGAAAAGGTCGCTGATGGACGCTGATTATTTTCTCAAAAAAATCAGTGCCCTTTTCTTGGATTATGTTGGAAAAAAATAAATCATGATTTTTCGTTATTTTAGAAACTCGATATCAATTCGAATATCTTAAAAACAGAAAAAATGACGCTCCAATTTATCCATGACAATGAAGGAAATACCACTGGGGTTTATATTCCTATAGATGAATGGCAATCTCTAACTTCCAAATATAAGGAATTGCAAAAGGCAGAATCCAACAACTCCATGCAACTTGCAGATTGGCAAAAACAAGTAATTGATCAACGGCTTTCGGCTTATGAAAGCAATCCAGAAGATGTGTTTGATTTTGACCAAACTTTAGACGACATCGAGGGAGAGTTATGATTTTCAAGATAGTCAACAGATTAGAAGTCAAATCAGATATCCTTTCTGCTGTTGTCTATTACAAAAAAATAAATCCAAAATTGGCGAAACAGCCTCTTTTTCGCATCCGTGAAGCGAAAACCGCTATTTTGAGAACTCCCTTCGGATTTCAAATTAAATACAAGAATGTCAGAACTTTACTTCTAAAACAGTTCCCATACCACATCCATTATTTAATAGATGAACCAAAAAGGCAAATAATAATTCTGGCATTTATACATTCCTACAAAAAGCCCCAAGATTATTCATTAAGGGAAGAATAACTTACTTTTTTTCACAAAGCCATGACCTATCGACTTCTCTTTTTTTTGGGCATACTCTTCTTAACAGCATGCACCCCAAATACACAGAGTAATGTGGACAAAATCTTCGAAAAATGGAATAGCACGAAAACACCTGGAGTTGCCGTCGCTGTAGTGAAAAACGGAGAAATTATCTTCAAAAAAGGATATGGAATGGCTAATTTGGAATATGATATTCCTATAAGTCCATCAACGATTTTCCACATAGCTTCTGTTTCTAAGCAGTTCACCGTTTTTTCGATTTTGCTTTTGGAAAAAGACGGGAAATTATCCTTGGATGATGATATCAGGGATTATATTCCCGAAGTGCCTGACTTTGGGAAAACAATCACACTTCGGCATTTGGCTACACATACAAGTGGCATGAGAGATCAGTGGAACCTCCTCGCATTGGCTGGCTGGAGACTTGACGATGTCATTACCAAGGAACATGTTATGAAATTGATCAGCGCTCAGAAGGAATTGAATTTTGATCCGGGAGAGGAATTCCTGTATTGCAATACAGGGTTTACACTTTTGGCTGAAGTTGTCTCGCGCATCTCAGGTCAATCTTTTTCGACTTTTACAGAAGACCGAATTTTCAAACCTCTTAAAATGGACAACACTCTTTTCTATGAAGATCACGAGAAAATTGTCCCCAATCGAGCATATTCCTATTACCCTGACAGCACTGGGTATAAGAAAAGTGTCTTGAGTTATGCAAATGCCGGTGCAACCAGCCTATTCACGACAGTGGAAGACCTTAGCCTTTGGACTGTCAATTTTACGGACCCAAAAGTAGGAGACGAAAGCATTTTCAAACAGATGAACACCTTGGGAGAACTCAATAATGGCGAAACTTTTGGTGGTGCATTGGGTCAATTTGTCGGTCAATACAAAGGAGTTGAAGAAATCTCTCACGGAGGAGCTGATGCTGGATATCGAACCTATTTGGCAAGATATCCTGAACAGCAACTTTCAGTGATTGTCTTCAGCAATGACGCTTCCTTTTCCTCCGGCCAATTTGCGCACGAGGTTGCCGATCTATATCTATCTATTGAAACACCAGCTGAAGCTGAAAAAGTGGAATCTATACCGGGTCCAAAATTAGGTCTTGATATTATTTCCAAATATTTGGGAGACTACGAATTGAAGTCAGGAGCTCTAGTTCATGTTTCTAATAATGATAATGGCTCTCTTTTTATTCAGGCTGGGATTGAACCCCAAATCCTCCTTATCCCCATCTCTGAAAATCGATTCATCATTTCAGGGGAAGGAATAGAAATTGAGTTTCTAAACGAAAAAGACAGCCTAACACAGTTGGTGCGTGTCTTTTATACTGAGGAAGACACCGAAGAGGGAAAACGAGTTGCCCCTTTTGATCCAAGTTCTGTGAATCTCAGCGATTACCTTGGTAAGTATTACAGCGAAGAATTATCAACCGCCTATCATTTTGAAGTAAAAGATGATCAGCTTGTAGCCACACATTCCCGACATCCGGACATCTATTTCCACGCAGTAAAAAAAGACCTGTTTAGAGCTGAAAGCTGGTTTTTTGGTCAGGCAGAATTCATTCGAAATGAATCTGGAGATGTGATCGGAATGAAAGCCACTTCTGGTCGTGTAAGAAATATTAAATTTGATATCGAGCATGAACCAAAGTGACAAACAGAAGGAAGGTTATTATCCATGCGAGATTCCACCTGGCCGGTAAAGGCAGGTCTGACCTATGAAAAACAAATAATACCAAGATTAAAATAAAAATTAAATCAAAACCCAAAAGCCTATGAAACCTTATTTCTTGATTGCCTTTTTCCTTTTTTCAACAGGAATTTTTGCCCAAGAATCCTGGACAACAATTCAACCTGAAACTGAAGCGACTTCACGCCATGAAAGTTCATTTGTGGAATGTGACGGCAAGCTTTACGCATTGGGAGGTCGAGGCGAGAGACCTGTCGATGAATATGATCCAAAAACTAATACATGGATCAAGTTAGCTGATGCACCAATGGAAATCCATCATTTTCAGGCTGTTTCTTACAACCATGAAATCTGGATTGTCGGAGCTTTGACCGGAGGATATCCTCACGAGACCCCGATTCCAAACATTCTGATCTTCAATCCTAAAACAAAAGCATGGCGAGATGGCCCAAAACTTCCTGAAAATAGAGAAAGAGGTTCGGCTGGAGTTTTTGTCAGAAAGGATAAAATTTATATGGTATGTGGAATTCAAGATGGGCATTATGATGGATTTGTTCGCTGGTTTGATGAATTTAATCCTTCAACCGGAAAATGGACAACACTTCCAAGTGCACCTAGAGCCCGAGACCATGTGAGTGCAGCATTGGTTGGGGATAAATTATATCTGGCAGGTGGAAGAACATCCTACGCCAAAATCGGAAAGGTGCTCGAACTTACAACGAAGGAAATTGACTTTTTTGACTTTGAAACCAACACTTGGACGACCATCGAGACAGAAATCCCGACTGAAAGGGCTGGAAATTCCAATCTCGGAATCGAACCTTACCTAGTTATCCTCAATGGTGAAAGTCAAACTCAAACATCAGCCCATGCTGAAGTCGAGGTTTTGGACACCAGAACTCATACTTGGAGCAATTTACCCAATCTAACACAAGGTCGTCATGGAACAGGAGCGGCATTTCTGGATGGAAAAATCTATGTGCACGCAGGTTCTGCTAACCGTGGCGGTGGACCTGAGATCAATACGATGGAATTGATTGAGTGGAAGAAATAAGAGTTGTCAGTTGCAGTAGAATGAAATTAAACCCAAATCCTTCTCAGAAAAATCCAGCAAAAAAGGTATCCTAAACATTTAAAACATTCAAAATATACCCTATATAGGGTATTTCAAGGATGAATTTTTTATGCGAGATTTGAGATGTGTTAAGTTTTAAATCGGCAATAGCCAATTAAAAAGGCCTCTGGAATCCAGAGGCCTTTTATTTTTTTGTTGTCTTTTTGCAAAGAAATCCCAAAAGGAGTTACCGCTTTGCTGATCAATAAATGGTAGGACTAAATAGAAAAGACTTAATCATTCCTAATTCTGAAACACTTGGTATTTTTTGGCCAGGGGGAGTTTAATTCCAAGGTAGATCGCGGCAGTTACGACAAGCATTGCAAAAGCCATAGTAGTAGTTGGATAGGACTGTGGTAAAATGTAGAATACCATATTGATTGCAAGTTGCAAAAGCGCATACACCAGTGTCACGATAACGTGATCTACTTTTAATTGATTAGCAAAAATCTGGTATAAATGAGTTCGGTGTGGAAGTGCCACATTTTCCCCTCGGATCAAGCGATGAACTAAAGTGAGTAAACTATCTGCACCATAAATTAGTAGAAGAAGGAAAATGGTCCAGTTGTTTGAAGCAAGAAACCATTGAACCAAAAAATAGATCATCAAATAGGCCAGAGAGATACTACCTATGTCTCCGGCAAACATGAAGGCTTTTTTCCGAAGATTAAAGATTAGAAAGACGAGAATTGAAAGCACGATATACCGGATCAGAATCTCATCAAATACTGGCATGTATTCATTAATTGCCAATAAGGATCCGAAGAAAACCAATCCATATAATCCGGTGATGCCATTAATTCCATCCATGAAATTGATCGCATTGATTATTCCTAAGGCTACAAAGTATAGAACAGGTAAGAACAACAACGATTTTTGTTCAAAAACACCTAGATCATAAAATGCCATAGAAATTGCCAAAAATTGAATTCCAAAACGGAGTTTTCTGGAGATTGTATACATATCATCCAGCATACTGACGGTCGATATCCAAATAATTCCCAAAACCATCCAGGTATTCAAAAAGTCATTGCTTACCCACCAAAAAATCACTGCTATTGGAAAAAGTATCCCTCCTCCCCTTACGGTCGTTTTTGTATGCGAAGAGCGAAGATTTGGTTTATCGACAATTCCAAAGCGATTTGCCAATCGGAAGTAAATCAATCCGATTAACAGAAGCACTAGAAAGATCAGGGTGGAGCTTAAGATCATAAGGCTAAACTATTAGAAAATGCTTCCATTCACAATTCTATATTAAGGTTAGGTTTGGAGTTAGGAGTTAATTATTAAGGGTTAAAGAGTTAATTAGTAAAGTTTTATTGTTTTTTTTGAAGGATGCATGATTGCCAATTTGGAGGTGGAAGGTTGGATGCAGGAGCAAAACAAAGGGGCGTAGGATATCTTTAATTCCAAATCAGGCTCAGCAATCCGAATTTTTAATCTTATTCAAAAATAGAAATGGTTATCGGATCAAAATAAAAACACCTGATTTTTCAACCCTATCCCCACCTCTTGTCATGAAAATACCCCTATAAACATAATTTCCATTAATAGCAGGAATTCTATTATGATATCCATCCCAACCCAAATCTTCAAGAGATTCGGCTTTATAGATTAATTCGCCCCAAGTATTAAAAATGTAGAACTCCATAGAAGCAATGCCTCTAAAATAAGGTTTGAAATATTGGTTTTTAAGTCCATCTGGAGTAAATGCATTCGGAATCATAATACTGTAATCCGCATTTACTGTGATAACAGTTTGATAGGTGGAGATACATCCTATAGAATCTACAGCCGTCAGGGTAACAGTATAGCTACCTTTTTCCTGAAATTGATGTATCGGATTTTGCTCACCACTTGAGTTACCATCTC
>CAYTXN010000094.1:0-4595 GCA_964441195.1 uncultured Limnohabitans sp. | reverse complement strand
CCTTTTTCCTGAAATTGATGTATCGGATTTTGCTCACCACTTGAGTTACCATCTCCAAAATCCCAATTCCAAATCAATACATTTCCAAGAGAGAGATCTTGGAAGAATACATCCTCTTGAATCTGCACAATGGAATTCGGTACGAGCACCCCATCTCCTAAATCAAATTGGTATTCGAAGTTGGCAATGATTTCTTCCTCGGCAATCAGCACTCGGATCCGTTGGGCTGGATTCCAACAACCTGTTCCTTTCATTGAAGAGCTCACTCTGTAGTCTCCTGAGAAATTCACATCATCAATTTCATCAAGTCTCATCGCAGTGCCAGTAGGGCTCACCACATTATAATCATATACTGCAGGGTTAAAGCCTTCGATATACTCTGTCAAATCGACTGTTCCCAGTGGATCACAAACTATGGAAGGATTAGAAACCCTCAAATTAGGAATACCATGGACTATAACTTGGACTGGGGCTGGTGAAATTCCACAAATGCCAGGTCCTGTAGCCATGATATAATATGTAAATGGAGTATTTGAGGCAGGAAGCCCTTCTAAACTTAACTCACCGTTGGGAGCCAGATTATATTTCACATTATTAACTACCATTCCCGGGGTTATTAAGTTATTACCGGCGGCATCGAATGACCAAATATAGGCTGGGTTGGAAATATTCTGTGGTAATGAAGGGGAAAGGACGGCAGTTTCTCCTTCACAAATCACTTCATCAGTTATAGAAATCACGCTTGGTACTTCAACTAAATCCAAATTGCCCGGTACTAAATAGACGCAACCTTGGCCATCTGTTATTTCAAAATTATAAGTTCCTTCTCCCAGATTTTGTATTGTAAGTAGTCCTGCGACTGGCAGTTGAAGTGTCTGAATAAGGTTGCCATTTTGGATTGCACGTATGGAATATGGTTCAAAACCACCCTTAACATCGAATCTAATTTCACCGTTATCAAGATCACAAGAAGGGCTGTCTTCTTCAATATTTTCAACCAATAATGGTTCAGTAGGTCCAGTTACTTGGATATTATTCAGTACAAAGCTGCAACCTTCTGGAGTTCTAATTTCGATTGAATGCGTACCTGTTGGCACTTGGAAAAGACTGGAGGTCACAAATGAACCACCATTAAGGCTGTAAGTATAACTTCCAGAGCCCCCACTTGCATTAATCGTGATAGATCCGCCATCACCAAAACAAATTTCATTAATTACCTGAGAGGTTGCTGTCGGTATCTCATGGACTTTCACCACTCCAATTCCAGTAAATCCAGGACACACACTTGGTCCGGAGGCCGTTACATAGAAGTTATAGTCTGCTGAAGCAGATGGAAGATCGGAAATCGTGAGTTGGCCATTGGAAGGATTGATTTGATAAGTAACTCCATTAACTGCAGGATTGGAACTACTAACTATAGGTCGGGTCTTGGCTGCATCAAAGAACCATTCAAAAACTGCCCCTGGAGCCAAAGGATCAAGTTCGGGTGATAAGACAACTGATTCACCAAAACAGATTTCTTCTTTATCTACCAGTATTTGTGTAGGACCATCTATCAATACTACAGAATTGGTAGTGACCGAACACCCTTCTTTATCAGTGATGACAATGTAATAAGTTCCTGGACGATATCCATTTAGGACAATATTTGACTGACTCGAATTTTGAGCTCCTTGGCTTACTCCATCTTTGAAAACTTCCAAAGTGTAAGGCAACCAACCACCAGTAACAGTGAGTTCAAGTTTGCCATTTGGGGCTCCACATCCAGGGTCTATTTTAGTCAAAGGAGATGAAGCCAATGGACCTGTGGGCCCTTCTATTTCAAAATTTATGGTTTGGGGACAGGTTCCTGCAGGAGTATTAACAACAAGCGTATAGTTTCCAGCTGAAAAATTGCGGGCTTCAAGAGCTGCTTTAGTGGTTGGTGTTCCGGAATCCAAGCTGTAGGAGTAAGCTGGCAAATCATTAGAAATTCGGATTTTTCCATTGGTATCACCGAAGCAAACTAGAGGATCTGATTCTACAACCACTGTTGGAGATTCAAATACAGTAATATCCACCTTGAGTTCCTGACCTGTACAAACTACGTAGAAATAAAAATCATGATTTCCTGCAGGAAGGCCCTCAATAACTAACTCCGGATTTAACCAATCCGTATCGTCAATTGTATAAGTAATGGCCGGGATTGTGGGATCTGCGCCATTTTGAATCAAACCTGTCTGTCCTGAGCCAGTATACCACCTAACTTCAGTAGCAGCTGCAGGTGGCAAGGAAGGATCGGGGGCCAAATGAATAGGTCTTACTACTACAGGTCCACCTGCACATGTATTTATTGGAGGCACTAATTGATAAACGGGATCCGATGATTCCTCAACCACAAAATCAAAAATTTCTTCACACCCTTCTAGATCCTTAACAATTAAATAGTAAGTATCGGGAGCTAAGTCCAAAGCCTGAGTAGTCGTACCAGCTACCACGGCACCATTCACGGAACCCTTCCTCCATTCTACTTGGTATGTACCCCAACCTCCTGAAATTATAAGATCTCTAATGCTTCCATTATTCAAATCACAAGATGATCTTTCGACTGTAGGTTGGTTTATGGTTATCGGAGCTGTTGGGCCTTCGATAGTTACAGATGTGGAAAAAGAACAGGAAATATCATTGCGGATTTCCACTGTATAATTCCCACTAGGAAGATTTGTATAGGCTAACGTTGAACTAAAAGAAGAACCATTAAGGCTCACCTCATAGAATCCATTCCCTCCTGAAGGTAAAATAGTCAATGTACCATCGGTTTCACCGAAGCAAGTCACTGGTGTCACATCGATATCCGCTGTGATACCCGGCAGAACTTCTACTTCCGCCAATTCTATTATTGTGCAGAGTTGTGGACCTGATACCTCCATGAAATACTGGCTTGCAGAATTTTCTTGAAGCCCTGTAATGCTTAACCTTCCAGTGCCCGCTGTGATTTGATAGGAAACTCCATCTGCATCAGTTTGTCCTGATAATATTTCCTGGGTAATTGCGGCATCTTTAAACCAACGGATTTGGTACGCACCGGCCGTAGTGATTTCAGGGGTGATAATTGCAGTATTACCCACACATATTTGCCGATCCAGTGGATCAATCGTAATTGGGTCCAAAGGATCGTTGATTAGCGAAACAATTCCTGTGGTGACACAAGCTTCTACGTCATTAATCAGAATGTTAAAATCACCTGGAGCTAAATTTTCAACAACGTAATTCTCCCCTGTTTTGGTAAAATCAAAATCGTCAATCGGGGTAGTATTAATTTGTACTGTGTAGCTTGGATTCCCTCCTTGAATTGTAAAAGAAATTGAGCCGTTTTCCTCACCACAACTCGGATTGATTTGTGTGAGGTTGATGAGTTCAAGAATCGGAGGTTCGGTAATTACCAAATCAGCAACCACCGTGTCACAGCTACTTATTTTATCTACAATTCGTATTTGATAAGTCCCAGCAAGTAAATTTTCAAATAAATTGGAATCCTGGGGCCCAGTATAGCCCAAAAGCTCATAGGTATAATCACTTGGATCAAGTCCTGACGCCATCATAACTTCCAAAGAACCATCTGCACTTTGGAAGCATGTGAGGTTGGTGATATCCACATTTTCAATAACGGGTTCCGGAGAAACCATGATTTCAACCTTTTGATCCGGCTGTGTACAGATATTAGTTCCTGTGATAGACAAGACGAATTCATAGGTACCTGCAGAAAGTCCTGCTACCTGCAGTGCTAAAGGAGTTTGCGGATCTCCATCATCTTGGAAGGTATAAGTTACTCCACCGATTGTGGTATTACCAGTCAATACATTCCCTTGTGGTGTAGTCCAGGTAAAAATCGGTTGTGAATTACTCAGTTCAATAATTTGAGGTTGAACTACGGCAACTTCGCCTTCACAGATAATGAGATCATCAGCCGCAAACACCGGGTTTGGAAGTTCTGTCAAATCAACTGGAGGAGAACTAATTTCGCAACCATTTGCATCCTTTACAGTCAGCACATATTGCCCTATGGACAATTGAGTAAACTGAAAGTCCTGGTTTGGGTTTTGGCCAAGGGTAGGACTAGCTACAGTGTTTCCGTCTCGAGTAAGGCTTACAAAAGTATAGGGAGCTGTGCCACCGCCTGCTTGCCAGGTGATGAAACCATTGTTTGTAATTCCACAAGACGTCCCGTCCGAATCAACAAAAATAAGAGTCAGTGGCGATGAAGGTCCAGCGACAGATAATGGTTGGGACAGTGTGCACCTTGTGGAGGAGGTAACTAAGGCATCATAATTTCCTTGTAAAACATTTTCAAATACAGCCGTACTTCCTGAAATAGATGTTGGGACTAGGACTTGTCCGTTCCCGGTATTAGTCAAATTAAACGTGTAGGAAGCAGGTCCTTCACCACCTGAGGCTGTCACTTCTACAATACCTCCCTCTCCAAAACAAAGCTCTGGACTTACGTTGACACCGGTGATCTGAAGCGGAGATTGAATAGGCAAAATGGTGAACGGGAGTTGGTGTCTGAATAATGGCTGTCCATCACTTCCGGGTTGACCAGACCTGAATTCATCTCC
>CAYTXN010000093.1:0-10565 GCA_964441195.1 uncultured Limnohabitans sp. | reverse complement strand
TCGTCAAAACTTAGATCATTACTGAAATCTACTCCAGAAGATTGCAGGTCAATTTCTTGAAAAAGGGTAGGTGTTTTTTCCTTTTCTTCCTGACAGGAAAAAAGAAATACCAGAAGAATAAGGCTGGGGATTATTACTCTCATGAATTGGCGTTTTCTTTTAGTTTTTTCTCCACCGGAAGATCTGAAATTTCCACTCTTACTGCTGAAATGTGCTTTTTAAAAATCCGGATTCTTCGATTTCCATCCATTTTCACGAATACAATTTGAGTTTTGTCCTCGTTTGTGACTTCAATAAACCCAGGCCCATACCAATCTTCGAAGAGTTTGATCACGTCTTCTCGGAGATTTTCGGCACTCAAGTCTTCATTCCATGGTGCCCAACCTTCATAAGTAAATTCGATGGGCATGAGGTAGATTAGCTCTTGCTCAAATTTTGGAAAAAAGCGCATCCTCGCGGGATTTCCTGAAGGCATTTCAGCTTTATACTCAATAGAAAGTTCTGTTGGACCATTTGAAAGCTTACCCTGTTTGTTCATTTCCCAACAGGTGTCAAAGAAAGATTTTCGATCCATTCCCAGTTCTATTCCAAAAAATAGTTCTTTGACTTCCTTACCGGAAGCCAGTTCTTTTTTCTCCAGCTTCTCATACTCTGATTGGCAGGAAAAAAGGAAAAAGGCAAGGATTAAACTGTTAACGAATTTCAAAAACCAGGGGCGTGTCATTGTTTCTAAGTACCAGTAAATTTGGTTTGTTGTCAAGATTAATTTGGATCATATCGCGGATTTCACCCGGCACAAACAATCCACTTTCATCGGGAAGGAGTGTTTTCCAGTGATTTTTTCCGTCCGGCTTCAGGACCCAGCCATAACTTCCCATTTGACTTCCCAATTCGGGTTTGATTCGACTTTGATTTCCTCCGAAAATCAAATATGGAATCTCAGAATCTTGGCCGATAGCTGTGATCGAATAAACGGGGGCAGATTGAATGTCGATGGGTAATGTCACGGGCAGAAACTTTCCTTCACCATCATTGATCCAAAGGCTAGTTTCCAGAATATCAGCTTGCAAAGTTAAGGAATTTGCCCAGATCGCTTGAGGGAAAAGCTCCTCCAGCGATTTGTTTTGGTAGGATTCATAAGTCAATAGCTGCTTTCTCAGGCTTGGGATCTGACGGACCAAGGCAGGCTTTAGCACCCAAGGAATCGTCTGTTGATTTTTGTATTGGGAAAGAATGTGATCCAGTGTTCCATTTTGGTCAAAATCGTTGATGATCATTCGGAGTTCTGAGTCAGGATTTGATCGCATTCTGGAGTTTGTGCCATGATTTCCAGCCAGAATATCAGGTTTTCCATCTCCGTTCACATCTTCGACGAGTAGACAATTCCAAAGTCCTCGGGTCTTCTCAAATCCAAAATCAGCCGTTTTTTCGATGAGTTTCCTGTCCTGAAAGGAAAAAATGCGGATGGACATCCATTCGCCTGTGACAATGATTTCTTCTTTTCCATCTCCATCGAGATCGGCCAAATCTCCGGAAGTCAACATGCCTAACTTGGAAAGTTCGGAGTTCAACTTGGAGGTGATATCCATGAAATTTCCCTTGCCGTCATTCTCCCAGATTTGAAGACCACAAGGAATTCCATACCCAAATGGAATAGCTCGACAACCTATGATCAAATCCAAATCTCCGTCCTCGTCAATATCATGGGACAAAATAAAAGCTGTTGGAGTGGGCGAGAAGAATTGAGGAGATTTTTGAAAATTCCCTCTTCCATCATTGAGGTAAAGTCGATCCGAATAGGCGGGTGTAAAATCACCAAACTCTATTCCTCCACTTCCAACCATCAAGTCCATTTTACCATCCCCATTCGCATCGAAGAAATGTGCAGTGACATCTTCTGTTATCGAATCCTGCTCAAAGAGCTCTGGTTGATGA
Source organism: uncultured Limnohabitans sp. (assembly GCA_964441195.1). Taxonomy (GTDB): domain Bacteria; phylum Bacteroidota; class Bacteroidia; order Cytophagales; family Cyclobacteriaceae; genus Algoriphagus. Next base: position 8,630 of record CAYTXN010000093.1, on the reverse strand, counting down.
TTTTTGAAATCGCCTCTTGAGCTTTGAAGCAAAAGGACAGAAGATTGACCTTTTGCTCCAGGCAAAAACAAATCCTCCAAACCATCACTATTGACATCTGATTTGGAAGCATTTGGGCCTTCATTGCTGATCATCCAGAAGCGTAGTCTATCGCGGTCAAAGTCGACAAAATCACTTTCTTGATGTCGGAAAGGTATTTTTGATTCTTTTTGGACGAAAAGTTGATCGTAAGCCTGCTGAATACTTGGTTGATTTTTATCTTCCTGTACTGGAGAAAGCTTTAATGCCTGATTGGTTTGTACATCTTTCAATAACCTCATTTTCCCATCCGGCCAGCGAATTTGGAGCGAGTCTAGTAACTCGATTTTTCCAAGCCCAAAATGTAGCCTTGGATCAACAGAAGACATGTAGCCTTTGACCGGTTGATACTCCTGATAAAACTTTTGACTTCCTGAAAATGCCGTGACTTTTGCGCCAAAAGCCTGACCCAATTCTATGCTTAAAAAATTGCCCTTTTTCGTCTCGGAACTTGTGTTCTGGTAGATGAAGGCTTGTCCATTGAGGTTATTAACAACCAAGTCTAAATCTCCATCATTGTCTAAATCTCCGTAAGCAGAACCTGTGCTGAAGCTTAACTGATCCAATCCAAGACTTTTGGCTTCGTTTTCAAATTGCCAATTCCCGAGGTTTTTGAATAGGAAGTTAGCTTGGGGATTGGAAGGAAAAGCATCGATCATTTTTGTCAATAAAACAGAATCCTCCCGGAAGCCTTTCACTTTTTCCTGATTGTTTACATAAAAGTCTACAAAGTCAAAATCAGTGAGATCCTTTACAATTCCATTTGCGACGAAGATGTCCTTTAACCCATCATTGTCCATGTCAAAAATCAATGCTCCCCAACTCCAATCGGTTGCTTCTACTCCTGCAAGACGGCTGATTTCGGAGAAAGCGGGAATTTGACTGTCCGGTCTAAACCCGAGATTTCGCTGAAGGGTATTTCTGGTAAATTGATGATGATAGCCAGCTTTGACATTCGATTGAAACTTATCCCATTCTTCAAATGGTGTTTTGGTTTTGACTCGTGAAAGCTCATTTGGGAGCATTTCTGTCACAAAAATATCCGGCCGGCCGTCATTGTCCAGATCGGCGATGTCAGCCCCCATGCTTCCCATGCTGATTTCAGGAACTAGGTCCGGAAGGACTTCTTCGAAAGTTCCATCTTGATTATTGAGATATAGATAATCCCTTTCGAAAAAGTCATTGGAAACGTATAAGTCTGGCCAATTATCATCATTCAGATCAGCAACAGTCACTCCAAGTCCATAGCCAATGGCACTGCCATAGATTCCTGCTTCTTCAGAGACATCGGTGAATTTTCCCCCATCATTTCTGAAGAGTTTATTTCCTCCCTCGGGATCCCGAATCTCTCGCTGTCCATCTCGGAGGTCATAGATGCCAACTGACCGACCTGAGTTGCTTAAAAGGTACATATCCAAATCCCCGTCCTTGTCATAGTCAAAAAATACAGCGTGTTGACTCAAACCTTCTTCGGCTATTCCGAATACCTTGGATTGCTCAGTAAAAGTCAGATCGCCATTGTTGATAAATAGTTCATTGTGTCGTTTTTCTCCTCCGGCAGGTCCTGACTTACACACATATATATCAAGTAATCCGTCTCCATTGATATCAGCCATGCTTACTCCAGTGGACCAAAGGCCGGATGAGTTTAATCCTGCCTGATCTGTAATGTCTTTGAATTTCAGGTTTCCCTGATTTAAGTAAAGTCGGTTGGATGTTTGGTTTCCTGCAAAAAAGATATCAATAAGTCCGTCGTTATTGATATCTCCTAAGGCCACTCCGCCACCGTTATAAAAATTCCGAAAAGTATAAGGATTTACTTTTTCGGTGTAAGTGAGGTCATTTCTAAAAATGATTCCAGTTTCTTCCTCGGTTAGAAGTTGAAATACAGAATCGGTAATTTTTTCTTCCTGGTTACAGGAAAATAGGGAAAGAAACAGGATGATCAGGATGTTCCTTCGCTTCATGGGCTTTGGGTAAAATAAAAGGAAGTGTACCAAGATACACTTCCTTTTAAACTTAACTCAAATTCAATTAATAACCCGGGTTTTGTACCAAGTTTGGATTTGCTTGGATCGCCTGCTGCGGGATTGGGAAGATGGCTCGGAATGGTTGAGAGGCTTGCTTCTCCCACCATGGAAGATTCCACTTTCCAAAACGGATCATATCAGTTCTACGGCTGGCTTCAGCAAACATTTCAAATCCTCTTTCTTCGAAGATTGTATCCAAAGTAAGAGAAGTGTATGCAGGCATACCAGCTCTTGTTCTTACTTGATTGATTGCAGTAAGTGCATCTCCTGTTTTTCCTTGACGGAAAGCTGCCTCAGCTTTGATTAGAATGATATCTCCCAAACGAATCAAAGGATAGTCATTATTCAAACTTGAAGCTGCTCCTGAAGCGAATTCAAACTTACCCACTCTTGCTCCGGCCTGTCTTAATGCACTAGGAGTTAGTTCGTTGATCTCAGGAGTAAAGGTCAAGGGAGGACCATCAGGATCGTTGGGTTCAGCAGAGATATCGTTCAATCTACTTCCATCAGAAGCAAATTGAGGACCTACTAAGAATGAATTCTTACGTACATCGTCATCGTCGAAGTTGTTGTAGAACTCTTCCAAAGAGGCGTATCCATTCCAAGGCTGTTCCTGTAGGTTGTAAGTATTTTGACTTAAGTAATGAAGAGTCATTTGCGGTAAGTTGAAACCTTGCGCATTGTTCTGATCATAAGGAAGAGTCAAAATATTCTCTGTAGATCCATTATTTCTTTCTGAGAAATTAGTGAAGAAATTAGCTGACAAAGAATACAAACCACTGTTGATTACTTCATTGGCTGCGATCTCAGCATCAGCCCATCTTTGGGTTCCGGTGTAGATTTCAGCGTTCAAATATAGCTTAGCCAAAATGGCTTGGGCAGAATAATAATTAAGGGTTGTTCTTGTGTTTTGCTTAGGTAACAGATCAATGTTATCCTTGATTGAGCTTTCGATGAAAGCGAAAACTTCAGCTCTTGAATTATTTGTTGGATTTCCTCCGGTAGAATTTTCGTCGATAATTGGAACATTACCAAAGGAATCAATCAGCCAAAGGTAAACCAAAGCACGAAGGACTTTAAGCTCAGCATTCAAAGCAACTACATCTGGATACTGGATCAACAGGTTGTTGACTTCACCGATTGCTGAGTAGCAATAGTTCCAAGAATTATTGAATACTTCGTCAGAAGGCTGCCATGTGTGTGTGTGCATTCTTATCCACAGTCCACCATCTGCCCAGTCAGCACCTTTTTGAGGAATTGCCATTTCGTCTGTAGAAACTTCCTGAAGAGACCAGATGCTGTTATGCCCACCCCATGAACCGACAATTCGAGAATAAGCAGAAGCTTTGAGGACATTTATCAAATTCGGATTGTTGCTGTTTGCAATATCTTCAGCAGTCACACCGTCCAACACATCTTGCTCAAGCTCCTGACATGCGCCCAATGCATAAACCAATGGGAGCATCAAACAGATTTTACTTATAGATTTTAACATATCTGTAGAATTTGATTGGTTATTTAAAGTTTACTGTTACACCCAATGTGAATGAACGAGTCTGGAAGTAAGTGTTTCTACGCTCGATACCAGGAGAAAGTGCAGATGTAAATGCATCGCCATTTTCCGAATCGTTAGTTCTTACTTCAGGATCCACCCCCGTGTAATTTGTGATGGTAAATAAGTTTTGAGCAGCGAAATACACCCTCAAAGAACTCAAATTTGGAGACTTGGTTCGCACATTGTAACCGATCTCAGCATTATCCAAACGGATAAATGAAGCATCTTCTACCACCGAACTATTCATGGTAGGAGCGGAAGTTATTAATGGGCTTGTAGGAGTTTTGCTGGTAACTACAGAGTTCCAGGTATTGGAAGGTGTGTCACCGTTTTCATAGAAGCCTCTGTAAGAGTTGTAAAGATCATGTCCCCAAGCTCCTCGAATAAAGAAGTTTAAAGTCCACTGACCGTACAAGAAACTGTTTGTGAAACCAAATTCGCCTTTTGGAAGACCATTACCCAATTTTTCGAATTGATCAGGATCTGTAGTGGAAAGAATATACTCTCCGTTTTCAGTTAATCCATTTAATCTTGGCCCATAAATATCACCCAAATTTTCGCCTACACGGTTGTAGATGATTGGATTGTTATTTTGCCCAGGAGATCCTGGAGTAGCAAATCTCAATTCCTCAAATCCAAGTTCACCAGCTGATAAACTTTCGATGGTGGTTTTGTCATAGATTGTAAAGTTGAAAAGCGGTGACCACTTCAACATTCCTTTTCCGATTTGATTAACACCAACAGCGAATTCAAATCCTGCAGCTCTCAAATCTGCCAAGTTTACCCAGGTAGATGCTGCAGTGTTGAATCTTCCCGGATCGAATGGGTTTGGAGCACCAGTTGCCACAGGAACGAGAAACAATAAGTCAGAAATATTTCTGGTGTAATAATCAATGCTACCGGTTACTTTATCATTGAACATTCCAAAGTCAACACCAAAGTTCAATTCTTCTTTAGTCTCCCACTTAAGATCTTTATTTGGGTTTGAAAATTGATTGATCCCAACGAAAACATCATTTTGGGTCAATGGATCACCGTCCAGATCAATTCTGTTTCCGTTTCCATATACACCCAAAGACAATGTTGGAGAAGGAGGAAGGTTTCCAGTCACACCAAAGGATACTCTTGGCTTAAATTGAGAGAAGATCCCCATGTCGAAGATTTGCGTGAAGTCAGCTCCAAGAGATGCAGCAGGGAAAACTCCCGTTTGGTTATTGGCTCCGAAGCCTGAATAGGTTTCAGCTCTTACTGATGCAGAGAGGAAGAACATGTTGTCCCAATTGAAATTAGCTCTACCAAATACTGAGTTTAGCTGATCTTCATTTGCAAAAGAAGAGACGTTGGTATTATTTCCTAATCGGATAGCTCCACCACCCAGGTTATTCCATCCTTGGTCGAATAGGTATTGTCTTACTCTTGCACTGAAACCTTGGTTAGTAGTGTATTGCAAGCCTGCTCCGCCTAATAGAGTCATATTCAACCTATCTGAAAGATCTGTTTCGTATCTTAAAGTAGTTTCAAAAATTCGCTGCTTTCGATCAAATGTCCTTCTTTCCGCAGAACCTGTAGCGCCAAGTCCAACCTGAAAATCTTGTAAGGACCAAAAGTTTCCATCCAATTCATTTCTTCTATCCTGAGAATATTGACCACTAAGGGTCAAATTTGGCAGAATGTCAAATTCAACTCTATAAGATGTCAAAGCTGTCTTTGTCTCCCTTACAAACTTCTGCTGGTTAGCGAGAGCTACAGGGTTGTAGAAGTCAAACAAATCTCTCTGGAAATAACCTCCGAATCTGTTCTGAGCATCTTCCGTGTTTTCAAATACCGGTGCTGTTGGATTATAGATTGTGGCATATCTAAATGCAGCATCATTAATGGATTCAGAGTCGACATTGGTGAAGTTCAGATTTAGATTGAATCTCAATTTGTTGTTCAATGCGCCTTGAGAAAAGTTCAACCTAGTGTTTAATCTTTCATTTCCAACACCCTTAACAATACCGTTGTTATCTCTGTAGTTGACAGAAGCCATGTAGTTTGAGTTTCCAAAGCTACCTGAGACGCTCGCGTTTGTTGTGTATGAAATAGCATCTTGGATAAGCTCATTTCTCCAATCAGTATTGCTTCCAAAATCATTTCCTCCTCTTGCAACAAATTCTTCTGCGGTTAAGATTGGGATCAAGTTTGTTGCTTGATCCATAGTTGCAAATGAATTTATAGTCACATTGGAAGATCCTTCGCGACTACCCTGCTTGGTAGTAGTGATCAAGATTACACCTGAGGAACCTCTTGCACCATAAATTGCAGCAGCAGAACCATCCTTCAACACATCGATGGACTGAATGTCATTTGGATCCACATTTTCAAGAGAAGCTCCAATCACACCATCCAATACGATAAGTGGAGAAGAGTTCGCTCCAAAGGTTGATAAACCTCTTAAACGGATGTTAAATCCATTATTTGGATTACCGCCTGGTCTTGTGATTGAGAGACCTGCTACTTTACCTTGAAGCAATTGAGCAGGGTTAGATACGTTACCGCGGTTGAAATCTTCTGGCTTTACGCCAACTACTGCCGAGGTAATTTCTTTTTTGTCTTGTGAACCATATCCAATCACAACAGCTTCTTGGAGGCTTTGAATGTCCTCTTCCAGATTAATTGTGATCGTAGTTTGGTTACCGATCTCTACTTCCTGAGTTAGGTAGCCTACAAAGGAAACTACAAGGATTTGATCGTCAGCCTGAAGCGGTATGGTAAACCTACCATCCAGGTCAGTTGCAGTACCTCTGGTAGTGCCTTTGACAATCACCGTGGCACCTGGAACAGGTTCTCCAAGTCCTGCGTCCATGACTGTACCAGAAATGGAGCGGCTTTGGGCATTGGCTGCCAGTGTTGCACCGAGAGTCAGTGCAAACGCAAGCATCAATGTCTTGAGTTTTGGTAAATAATTTCTCATAGGGTTTTTTGTTTTTTAAAAATCGAAATAGGTATGAGTACTTGTATTTCGAATCTAAGGTGTATGCTATAATTCGATTTTGCAATTGTTAACGAAAGCCAACTTCTTACTTCTAAAAATCTATTTTCAACAGAATAAAGCTTTATTTAGCAAATATTTAATTAATGAGATAAATTGTTAATTATACAATAACGGAAAACGTTTTCCATTTACAGATACTTAAAAAAATCACTTTTTATTAAAAAAATGAAAATTGAACAATTTTTACGAATGTTTGTTTACGGCTCGTATTCAACATTTTTGAATTTTTTAATAAAGTCAAGTTGTCAGGAGAATAATTTAAATTTATAGAACACTTCAAAGAAAATGTGCCAAGGGTACGTTATTTATAGACTCACTTTTTTATCATTTATCCTTTATTTCCTGCGATCATAAATCATCTTAAAACTACCCTGACAACCTCTTCGTTATTTTTTGCATCTATATATTTGAATGCCGTTAAACCAACTTTTATGCAAACACATTTAAAAATTTCTATTCTTTACCTTATACTTTTTGTTTTTGGGAGTCCATTTTTTTTGCAAGCCCAAGGAATTAAAGGAAAGGTCAATACTAAGGAGGGTGAGCCTTTAGCATATGCCTCAGTTTATATTCGAAATCTGGAAGACGGCGTTCCCACCAATGAAAATGGCCTGTATGAGTTTCGCTTAAAACCAGGTTTCTATGATGTGATTGTTCAATTCTTAGGTTATAAGTCAGTTTTGGAGACTGTTGAGGTTCGAGAAGAATGGGTTGAATTGGACTTTAGTCTGGAGCCTCAAGTATATAATTTAAGTGAAGTTGAAGTCCGTGCAGGTGCCGAAGATCCTGCCCTGACCATCATGAGGAAAGCTATTTCCAAAGCGAAATACCATCGACTTCAATTGCAGCAATATGCGATGACTGTATATCTCAAAGGAACTGGACAATTGACGGATGCGCCTTTTTTTATGAAAAAGACCTTGGAAAAGGAGGGGCTGAAGCTTAACGAGGCCTATACTTCTGAGTCTGTTTCCCGAATCACTTTTACCCTTCCGAATAAAGTTGAGGAAAAGGTTATTTCCATTAGAACAAATGGGGACAATCAAGGCACTTCACCTGCACCTTATATCCAAACCTCATTTTATCAGGATCAGATCAATGAGATCGTTTCCCCGCTTTCCCGATATGCATTCAATTATTACCAATTCAAATACGAGGGCAGCTTTTTTGATCAGGATGTAATGGTCAGCAAAATCAGAGTGACACCGAGGTCGAGAGGGGAGCGTGTTTTTGAAGGGCACATTTACATTATCGAGGATCTTTGGGCGATTCATAGTCTGGATCTAAAAACTTCACTTTTGGGTTTTCAGATTGGTGCTAAACAACAATATGCCCCTGTGGCGGAAAATGTTTGGATGCCGCTTACACATACTTATACGTTTGGCGGGAAGATTTTTGGTTTCGAAGGGGAATTCAAATACCTCGCTTCCACCCGTGAATATGAGGTGACACTTAATCCTGATTTGGTAGCTGTGCCAGAGATTATTGATGAGAAAGTTCAAGATCTCCCTCAAGACCTCAAAAAATTCGATAAGTCTATCTCAGCTTTAGAGCAATTGGCTAGCGAAGAGCCTAAGTCCAGAAAGGAATATCGAAAGCTGATCAATGAATACGAAAAAGAATCGCTTAAAGAGCAACAAGTCGTAGAAAAACAAGATGTGGTCTCAGAACGCTACTATAGTGTAGATTCTTTGGCAAAGAAACGAGGATTAAGTTATTGGGATAGTATTCGACCAGTTCCGCTTACTATGAAAGAAGTCGAAGGATACAATCGTGATGATAGCCTTGCCACAGTCGAAACAGCTAAGATGAGTGATGTAGATTCTGTTGCCAAAAAAGCCAGAAGCAAATTTCAGCCGCTGGATTTCATGAATGGATCTCGCTACAACTTTGGAAAAGGAGTTTCTATAGGTTTCCGTCAAAATTGGACCAA
>CAYTXN010000092.1:0-10767 GCA_964441195.1 uncultured Limnohabitans sp. | reverse complement strand
CGTTGTCATATTCGTCGTCAATTTCTCCAAAAATTTCTTCAATAATATCTTCCATCGAAACAATTCCGCTGGTTCCTCCAAACTCATCAACGACCAAAGCGAGGCTTTTTCGCTCTTGGATAAACTGAATCAGAAGTTCATTTGCCAAGGCAGACTCAGGTGCAATGATGATCGGGGTAAGGATTTCTTCAATGGTTTTTGGCTTTCTGAATAGCTCCAACTGATGACAATAGCCTATCACATCATCGATCGTCTCCCGATACACAATAACCTTGGAATGTCCACTTTCTTGGAATACTTTTTTCATTTCTCCAATGCTGTCGTCTACCTCCACAGCAACAATGTCTGTACGGGGAACCATGCATTCTCGCACTCGGACAGTTTTAAATTCGATCGCATTATCAAAGATTTTGGAATCGATTTCCATCTTTTTGTGGTTGGAGTTAGCCTGACGAAAATGCTCCTTTATGAAGGCGTTTAGATCAGTAACTTTAAAAACCGGCTTCTCTTCATTGTATTCCAGTCGTAGAACTTTGGTGATGAAAAGTCTAGAAAGTCCCACAATCAACCAAACAATGGGATACATCAAGGCATAAATCGCAAAAAATGGTAATGCAAATAGCGAGAGCATACTATTTGGATTAAGCATAAAAAAACTCTTTGGTAGAAATTCTCCCGTTATCAAGACAACTATCGTAGAAATAACGGTCTGAAAAAGTAAAATTACCACTTCATTATTTAGCGATTCCGGAAGAATATTTCTTAAAGGCTGCTCTAAAAGGAAAGCCATGAAAATACCATAAAGCACCAGCATGATCGTGTTTCCAATCAGCGTCGTCCCAATAAATTGTCCAGGTTTTTGGACGAATTGACTAAGAATTCGGCCACTCAGAAGGCCTTGTTTACTTTGAAGCTCGATCTGAAGTTTATTGGCTGAGATATAGGCGATCTCAATTCCTGAAAAGAATCCTGAAAAAATTAGAGTTACAACAACATAAAATAAATAAGTAGTATCCATTCTTAGCGTTGTTTCTTCTTTTGTTTTGATTTGGAGGGCGGTTCATTTTCCGCAGAAAGAGCCTTATTTCTTCGAAGTTGAAACCAAAATAGCAAGCCTGCGGCAAACATAAAAATGAAGTAAGAACCGCCGATTCCCACAGTCATACTTTGGTGAATCCCAATAATACTCAATGCCAAAGCCAAAGAAAGAATCAAAACATCACCCAGCTTCATATTCCTTCTCCCGGTAAAAGGGTCCGACTGTCTCGCACTTCTTTAAGACTGTAAACAGAAAAACTATCATCTGCTTCCATTCCCGTTCCATTAAAAAGTGTCTGCTTTTCCTGAATAGTTACAAACTTATCGGTATAAATTTTCTTTCCAGGCTGGTCCCAAAAAATTTCTTCAGTTTGAAGCTTTTGATCCTTTAGCAGGTTTTCGATCTGCACATCCCCCTCTCCACGATAAAGGTTATCATTTTTTATAAAATACCCCCTATCGGCTCGCATTGTCGTCTCCAGTTCGCCTTCCTTTGTAAAGAATTTGATTTCTATCCCTTCTGGAAATTCAATGTTCCCGTTCAAAAACTCCATTTGTTTTGGGGCTGTAATCTCAGATCTGATAATTGCAGAATCGCTTTGAACCAAGAAAATATTGGTCGCTGAGTTGATCGGTCCATCATATACTTTAAGCGCTTCCGGATCTATACTTTCCCTACAGGAAAAAATAAATAATCCGAACATGGCCAAAAGAATAAGAGATCGAAGATTAATCACGGGTCAAAGATAAGCGAATCTTATGAGGCTAACGAAAAAAAGGCAGCCCAAAGGACTGCCTTCTATTTGACTTATTAAAATTAATCTCTTGTTGCCAAGGTTACTGTTTCACCGATCCAGCATCCTGTGCTAATTGTAGCACCAGGTTGCATGCCTTCAGTGAACAACTCTTCTTTGGATGGAAATCTTGCTCTCGCTTCTCCCATTCCTTTGGAATCACCAGCTCTTTGGTATGCGCTGTATGCTGCAATGAAAATTGACTGGTCTTTTGCTCTACTTTCGCCACCTCTACAATCACTGCTGGAAGACATATACAAATCTCCAATTAAAGAATAGGCAGAAGCGGTCAATTCAGGGTTAAGGTTAGCCGCTTCTCTTGCTGCAGCTCTAGCCTGACCTTTTCTTCCGGCTTGAGTATGAATTTTTGCCAATTCCATTTGTACTTCCCCTTTTTGCTTATCATTCTCAGCCATGGTCAAGGCTTTTTCCAATACTGGCTGAGCTTTATCAAATTCTCTTGCAGACATGTATTTCATCGCTCTTACCTGAGAGGTAGCAAAGGTTGGATTTTTAGAATCGATAAATTCCAAGGCAGCCATGAACGAGGTGGAGTTATAACACTTGTACTGTACAGAATACTTAAAGATTTGATTTGCTAATTCCTCATTAGTTGGATCAGCGGCAAGTTTTGGGCCCATCGTATTTTCGATAAAATCACAATCGATCAATTCCATATTTACCAGTACCTGCTCCAAAAGACTTCTAGAACTAGTCACATCCTTACCTTCAGCCTCTGATTTGTTCAAGAGCCCATTAGCCATTTCATATTTAGCTAATACTTGCTCACCAGTATAAGTCTTGTTAAAGGCGTTGTCTCTATAAATCAAATCAAAGTATGCACCAACCAACTGATGATTGATATTTCCATTAAGTTCAATTGCTTTTTCAAAATCCTTAATTACCCCAGGAATTTTTGTTTTATCTCCTTTAAAGAATTGGTAACCATAATAGGCCTTATTTTCCATCCACTTTGACTCATTATTGTAAAGCTCTCCTCTTTTATCATAGATTGCCATGACGCTGTCTTGGTAAACTACTTTCTTGGCAGCATCGGTAGTCTGATCTGCAGCGCCTTTGTAAATCATTACCCCATTTATATAAATGGACTCATTCAATTCAGGAACATTGACAAAAAGCCAATTCAATGGCTTGGTAGCTTCTACAAACTGCTCGGACTTCATATAGTCTGTGTAGGCAGCATTTTGACCCCTAGCTATACCTTCCATAGCAGTGTCAGCAGGCCAGTTCCAGCCGTCTTGTGCTTGAACCAACCCGGAGAGCAGCATGGCCCCCATTACCAGAAGTGTTGATTTAGTTTTCATATTCAGTAAGGTTTTTTTCAGTTTCTTTGGTTTAATTCCTATTGCGTGATAGTGATATTGCAAGTATTGGGCCCCGCTCTCACTTGATTTCTTAATTTATGTTATTCGAATACTCTTTTGAAGAACCAGCTGTTATCATTCAGTGAAAAACCGAGCGTGAAATTTACGTAGTTTTCTCGAATCAATCCCTGATCCAGGGTTCCTCTTTGTCCAACTTTCAAGGCTAAGTTCATCATTGACAACTGATTCAGATAGATAGATGTTCCCAAACTCAATCCAATATCATTGATGTTGGTTTGATTTAAGTAATATGGAGTTTGCATCCATTCTAACCCAATTCTATAAGTTGATCTTTTTAATACATTATCAAATGATAAATAACTGGGCACCATTTGAAATCCCAGGGCGAGTTTTTTAGTCGCCTGAAGATCTAAAGGATCTCCGAAGAAATTCCGGTAGGAGGAGAAATCCTGAAACTGTCCCTCTAAACCGATCACATATTTATTCATTTTCTCAAATGACAATCCAAAACCGAAACGATTTGGAATAAAAACACTGCCTTCTACATTGTTTGCAATCAAGTCCCCGTCTGAATCGGGGTCGCTAGCTTGGCCAATCCCCGCTAGTTTTGCAAATCCAGTTCCATTAACCTCCCCAAATTTCTGATAAATGGCACCAATATGGAAATTGGTGTTCTCGGAAGCCTTCAATAGGTAGTGCACACCAACTTTAAAACCTACGTCAGACACCGTCAACCTTTCATAGTATTCAGAGGGACTCCCCACTTCTACTCCATTCTCATCTGTAATTAATAATTGATTTGATCGAATTGTGGAACCAAATAGGTAAGATCCGTGAAAACCGATGCTTAGATTTTTTGCCAACAAATACCCAAAATTTACATAGGCTTCAGAAATTCCACCATCGCCCCGTAGGAAACTTGTTGCTTTCAAATCTGAATTATCTACCTCACTTTCTACGCTGAGTCGATAATTCACACTGGTGATTTGACCCAGTCCCATACCAGAGGTAAGTTTTCCTTGTTTGATGGGAAATGAAAGTGCGAGGTATGAAAGGCCTCCACCATCTACAATCGAGGACTCCGAACCATTATTTACATTGATTCGCTTGTAATTCAGCGCCGCCTGGAAGTTGAAAATTGTATTTCGGGTGGTGAGAGCCGGATTGACGTTATTTGCTTGCCATCCGGTACCATAACTGATACCCATACCTCCCATCCCTTGATTTTGGGTGAGCCCGGAGTAGTTAAACTCTCCGATCCCCAAAGCACTGTAAGTGGAGGCACTATTCTGTGCGCTCACTTCGGAACATAATAAAAGGGTGCATAACACACCCAGCGACTTCAACCAGTTTTTACTCGACATTGTGGTTTAGAATACAATTCAATCCGTGAAGGACTAAATTTGGGACTACAAATATGTGGTCTTTTGCCAATGATTCAAAAGAAAGCGAATCACCCCCGCAGATATATACCTTTATTTCAGGATTTTTAAGACGATAGGCCGCAATTTGACCCAATATTTCATACTCGACACCGTACCAGATTCCAGCCTGCATGCAAGAAATGGTAGAATCTCCAGTTGGAATTTCCGGTTTATGATCCAGATCAACCAGTGGAAGACGAGCTGTAAATGAATTCATTGCCTTGGCTCGCATCTGTAGACCAGGACTGATCGCACCTCCTCTGTATATCGCAAGATCATCCACATATTCAAACGTGATACAACTTCCCAAATCGATAGCAAGCACCGGATTTTTGCCCGCCAATTGCCAAGCACCCACGGCAGCGGCCATTCGATCTAAACCGAGGGTGTTTGGCGTCAAATAGCCGTTGAGGACGGGTAAACTTGTGTGATGACTGAGAAAATGAAAGGGAAAAGCAATTTTATTGGATAATTCTTCCGCTGTATACTTAACAGAACTGACTAAACAGGCATCAAATTCCATCGTCAGCCAAAAGGGAAAAGCGGTATCAAGATCCTCAAATTTGTGATCTCCTATCAAATCATTTCCTTCAAATAGGGCTGATTTGATCCGTGTATTCCCAATGTCTATGACCAGATTTTTCATTAGCCGCGCAAATTAGACATTATTAAATTCGAGACTTTTCATCGCTTAAAATTATCTTTGATCTACTTGCCTACTTAACAATCTTTAACCCATGTCCCCACAGAAATACAGTTTGATCGGTTTAATGTCCGGCACTTCAGGAGATGGACTAGACCTAGCTTTTGTTCATTTTGAAAAAAACGAATCCTGGAGCTTCCAAATCGAACGAGCTGAGACCTATACATTTCCTCATGATTTAGGGCAAAAACTTTCCGGTTCTCATTTACTCAGTGGAATGGAACTATCGCAATTGGATGTGGACTTTGGTCAGTGGATGGGAAATCAGGTAAAGGACTTTTGTGTCAAGTTTCAACTCAAACCAGATGCCGTCGCTTCACATGGGCACACCGTCTTTCATCAACCTGGCATGGGTCTGAGTCTTCAAATCGGCAATGGCTGGGCTTTGCATCAGGCCGCTGGCCAAAAAATAATCAATGATTTTCGCATGCTGGATGTGCAATTGGGAGGACAGGGTGCACCTTTGGTGCCGATCGGAGATCAATTGCTCTTTCCCGAAGTTGACTTTTGCATCAATCTGGGAGGAATTTCAAATATCTCGATGGAATATGAAGGTAAAAGAATTGCCTTCGATTGCAGTCCGTTTAATCTCTTACTGAATGTAGAAGCTGCAAAACTCGGAAAACCATTTGACGAAGGCGGAGAAATCGCAAGATCAGGAGAGGTCAATCTCACACTATTTGAAGCACTGAATCAAGTTTCCTTTTATTCTAAAAACGAAGCAAAATCTCTTGGAAGAGAGGACATGGAGCGAGATTTTTTTCCTTTAATCAAAAAGTCAGGCCTCAGTCCTTCCGATACGCTAAGTACTCTGGTGGAGCATTTTGCATTTCAGATTGGATCGGTGATTAACTCCTTCTCAAAAAAGAAAACGCCATCAGTCCTAATTACGGGAGGAGGTGCCTACAATTCCTATTTCATAGAGCGCTTGGATCATTACCTGAAGAAAAACTGGATCCAAGTTGAAGCTGATTCAGAATTGATTGAATTTAAAGAGGCGTTGATTTTCGCTTTTTTGGGAGTATTGAGGCTCAGAGGGGAAAATAATTGTTTGGCTTCGGTGACCGGTGCTTTCCGAGACAACTGTGGTGGAACTATCCACGGCTAACCAGTCATCCAAAGCTTATTGAGCACGACATCTTATTTTTCCTATTTTTGGCCCCAAATATAAACCCAAAAAACAATGCAGGAGCTGCTGGAAAAGTTTGAAAATAAGAAACCTGAAATCGTATTTGAGTGGAGTGATTCTGAAACCGAGGCGGAAGGCTGGGTTGTGATCAATTCCCTGAGGGGAGGCGCAGCTGGTGGTGGCACGCGCATGAGAAGAGGATTGGACAAGCGGGAAGTGGAATCTCTGGCCAAAACGATGGAAGTGAAATTTACAGTGTCGGGACCTGCGATCGGTGGTGCTAAGTCAGGTATCAACTTCGACCCAGCGGATCCAAGGAAAGCCGGGGTTTTGGAGCGTTGGTATAAAGCAGTAATGCCCCTCTTGAAAAATTACTACGGTACAGGAGGAGACTTAAATGTCGACGAGATTCACGAAGTAATTCCTATTACAGAAGCGTATGGACTCTGGCACCCCCAGGAGGGAATTGTGAATGGTCACTTTCATGCCAATGAACCGCAAAAAATCCGAAAAATCGGCCAATTGAGACAAGGTGTTTCCAAAGTCCTGGAAGACCCGAATTTCACTCCCAATGGATTAAAAAAATACACCGTAGCCGATATGATTACCGGATATGGAGTAGCTGAGGCTGCTTGTCATTTCTATTCCATTTGGGGGGGCGATATCAGTGAAAAGCGCGCAATAATTCAAGGTTGGGGAAATGTAGGTGCTGCAGCAGCTTGCTTTCTGGCAGTTGAAGGAGTGAAAATAGTGGGGATTATTGATCGCGATGGAGGATTGATAAAAGAGGAAGGATTTGATTTGGACGAGATCCGTGACCTTTTTGTCAGAAGAAACGGAAACAAACTCGTCGATGAAAATTTGCTTTCTTTCGAGGAAGTCAATGCAAAAATTTGGGATTTGAAAAGTGAGATTTTTATTCCAGCTGCTGCTTCCCGTTTGGTAACTCAAGATCAAGTTTCCAGGATGGTGGCTGCGGGACTGGAAGTTATTTCTTGCGGAGCAAATGTTCCTTTTGCTGATTCTGAGATTTTCTTTGGACCTATCGGAGTGTGGGCTGATGAAAAAATAGCGGTGATTCCTGATTTCATCGCCAATTGTGGTATGGCTAGGGTATTTGCTTACTTGATGAGCGAGGATGCAGAAGTAACAGATCAGGCAATTTTCTCTGACGTTTCAAAAACTATAAAAACTGCGATGCAAAAGACATTTTCTCAAAATTCTAAAAAAACTAAACTAGCCCAAACCTCCTTTGAAATAGCTTTGACACAACTCGTGTAAAAGCATTACAATAGAACCGAGTTCGGAATTAATTTTTCATTAATTCCGGCTCAGGTTTTTGGAGAAGTTGGACTGTTTTCATCAAAATCTGTAGTTTAGTAATCAGCTTAAACCTGAATCAGCCCTCAAAAATTTGTTTAAATTTCCGGAATGTTAGTCCCAGCATACCCAACCGACCAAATGAAGAAATATCTTATACGCCTATCTCTACTTTTCGGAATATTATTTTTTGGACTCATAGAACCCACAGATACTTATGCATTTTCGGCAGATAATTCAGTGGAATATCTGGCCCAAGCAGATGCAGATCATTCACAAATGGATGGAGCGGCTACGGAAGTTCATGCCCAGGAAGGCGAACATAACACCCATTCGGCCCCAACTTGGCTGGTAATTCCATTTATTACATTGCTTTTAATGATTGCTACAGGTCCGCTGTTTTATGAGCACTTTTGGCACCATAATTACCCGAAAATTGCGGTAGGATTTGCCCTGCTTGTAGTTTTATATTATTTGTTTGTTTTGGGCAATGTGCACAGTCCAGTTCATGCACTCGCAGAGTATGTCCAATTTATTGCCCTGTTGGCATCATTGTATGTTGCCTCAGGAGGGATTCTGATTGAAATTGACAAGAAAGCCACGCCCATGGCAAATGTTTCTTTGCTCTTGATCGGGGCAGTAGTATCCAATCTTATTGGTACCACGGGTGCTTCCATGCTTTTGATCCGACCATTTATTCGTCTAAACAAAGGAAATATTCAGGCGTACCACATCGTATTTTTCATTCTGATGGTCAGTAATGTCGGAGGTTCTTTGACTCCAATTGGAGATCCTCCTTTATTCTTGGGATTCTTAAAAGGAGTGCCTTTTTTCTGGACAATAGAGCACAATTGGCCGGCATGGGCCTTTGCCCTCGCTTCACTTGCTCTTATCTTTTATTTTGTAGATCGCAAATTTGGAAAGCTTCCAGAAGACGAATACACAGAAGAAATTACCTATTCCAATAAATTCTCCATGTTGGGGATCAAGAATTTTGGTTGGCTTTTTATTATTATTTGTGCCGTATTTCTGGATCCCAATGTAATTGAAGGCGTCCCTGCCATAGTCTACGACGGTCAGAAATTTTCTTATCTGAGAGAGATTATCATGCTTTCTGTGGCATTTTTCTCTTATAAATTTGCAGATCAACGAGCCATTAAAGGCAATGAATTCAACTTTGAGCCTATCCGCGAAGTCGCCTTTATTTTCGTTGGGATATTTGGCACGATGATGCCAGCCTTGGAGCTTGTAGGTGGATTTGCCAAATCTCCAGAGGGAGCGGCTTTGATTACTCCAAACACACTTTATTGGGGAACAGGAGTACTTTCAGCCGTACTGGACAACGCACCAACGTATTTGAATTTCTTGGCAGCCGCTATGGCGTCTGAAGGTGCGAATATCAATAGTATCGCAGAAGTACGGGAATTTGCGGCCAATACGATGAATGATTCGGATACCACATTCCAGCTCTTGGCTATTGCTATCGCTTCGGTGTTTTTTGGAGCTATGACCTATATCGGCAATGGACCTAACTTCATGGTGAAGTCTATCGCTGAGCAGAGCGGAATAAAAATGCCTTCTTTCTTTGGCTATCTGATTCGATTCACCATCCCGATCCTGCTTCCGATTCTGTTCTTGGTTTGGCTTCTATTTATCGCCTTTGCGGGCTAGTTCCTTCACTTCTTCATACCTGTGACAATTGACCAAATGGTCGTTGACCAAGCCAGTCGCTTGCATATGGGCATAAATGGTGGTGCTTCCTAAGAATTTGAATCCACGCTTTTTTAGGTCTTTAGCGACCAGGTCTGATTCGGGAGTTGTAGCCAAAGCCTCTCCCATGGTTCTTAGGGAATTTTGAATAGGTTTGCCTCCAACAAATCCCCAGATGTAGTTTGAAAAACTTCCAAACTCCTGTTGTACTTCCATAAACCGCTGTGCATTGGAAATCGCTGCTCTGATCTTCAAAACGTTTCGAATAATTCCTGAGTCTTGAAGCAAATCCTGAATATAACTTTCTGGAAAATCAGCCACTACCCGATAATCAAAGTTTGCAAAAGCCTTGCGGTATCCTTGCCTTTTCTTCAAAATAGTAGCCCAACTCAAGCCTGCCTGCGCGCTTTCAAGGACTAAAAATTCAAAATGAACACGATCATCATATACCGGTACTCCCCATTCGGTATCGTGATAGGTGATGTATTCAGGAAATCCCAGACACCAAGGGCAGCGGGTCTTTTCTTGGTTTTCAGACATAAGTATTTTGATTTGTCTAACTCTGTTAAAACTAATCAAGAATTGGGATAAGAACCCTCATAGGTTTAAATTTTGCCATAATTACACCATTAGAGAATGTATCATACCTCCAGCCTGGAAATCAGTGCCAGTGCTTATTGCCAAAATATTGCATTTATTCGCTCTCGAATTGGCTCCAAACCAGTGATTTCAGCGGTTGTAAAAGGAAACGCTTACGGACACGGTATCGCTCAACTTGTACCGATTGCAGAGCAGGCAGGTGTTCAGCATTTCAGCACCTTCAGTTCGGATGAAGCTCGGGAAGTCTTGGCAAGTAGTACTCAGAACAATGAAATTATGATTATGGGAATGCTTCAATTGGAGGAAATTCCCGATTTAATTCAGTTGGGTATTCAGTTTTTTGTCTTTGATTTTGAACGACTGGAAAAGGCGATTGAGGCCGCAAAATACCTAAAGAAGAAAGCCCAAATTCATGTAGAAATCGAAACTGGTTTTCGAAGAACGGGATTCGAATGGGAAGACCGGGAAAGGCTTCTGAAACTTCTACAGGAAAACAAGTTGCATTTGGAATTTAAGGGGCTTTGTACGCATTTCGCAGGTGCTGAAAGCGCTCAAAATCATACCCGAATTCAGACTCAAATCGAGCAATTTGATCTATTCAAAATGTATTTTGGCGAAAATCAACTTTTATTTGAACGAATGCATACGGCTTGTTCGGCTGCCACTTTGCTCTTTCCGGAAACGCACATGGATTTAGTGCGAA
>CAYTXN010000091.1:0-10852 GCA_964441195.1 uncultured Limnohabitans sp. | reverse complement strand
ATTTAGCATCAACTTATTGAAAAAGGGATTGTTCAGCTTCAAATAAACTGTCTCGGCAGTGACTTGAGTATTCAACGCAACTCCCAAAATGGCCATTTCCCAATTAAAAACGTGACCAGCCATCATCAGGGCGCTTTTTCCTTTTTGAACTTCAGTGTCGATTATTTCCTGATTGACCACTTCGAATCGCTGACGGAGTTCTTTTCCAGTAATCGTCAGCATTTTGATAGTTTCGGCAAAGAAAGCATCCGTGAAATTCCGGTAGAATTGGTTTCGGATTTTCTTCCGCTCTTCATCGGATTTTTCCGGAAAGGCAAACTTCAGATTTTCGTCGATCACCTTTTTGCGATAGCTGATCACAAATCGGGCGATCAAATAGAGCAAATCCGAAAAAAGATATAAAACCGAAAGGGGCAAATAGGACAGCAGCCTAAAGAAAAACATAATAAATAAGCGTTGATTGGGAGGTTTGCTCCGAGCTGGGAGCTAATTCAACAACAAAATAAATTAATTCGGCCGACTTTCGGTTTAATTTCAGGTTATAAATTGGGCATTCATTACTTTTGAACCTTATGTCTGAAGTACAGCGCAGAAAATATTCTCAGGAAGAGAAAACGGCCATCTTCGATGGGGAGTTTATGCCGCACATAGATTCCATGTACAATTTTGCTTTTCGACTCACATTTGATGAGGACGATGCCAAAGATCTTGTACAAGATACTTATATGAAGGCATTTCGGTTTATCAACTCATTTGAGCAAGGAACTAACGCCAAAGCTTGGCTTTTCAGAATTCTGAAAAACAGCTTCATCAACGAATACCGAAAGAAAAGTAAGCAGCCTACGAAGGTAGATTATCAAGAGGTGGAAACTTTCTACAACTCGGATGATGTTGACTACCAAAGTACGTCTGATCTCAGAGCTGAATCTGTCAAGGATATGCTCGGAGATGAGATCTCCAACGCGCTGAATGCATTGGCAGTCGATTTTCGTACTGTGATCATTTTGGCAGATCTCGAAGGCTTCACTTATGAAGAAATGGCGAAAATTCTCGACATTCCCATCGGGACGGTAAGATCCAGGCTGCATCGCGCTAGGAATCTTTTGAAAGAACAATTGAAAGGATACGCCCAATCGATGGGGTATAATACGGACGTAGAAGAGGAAGATTAAACGATTACTCATGGAAAAAAACGATCAAGCATCCGGAGAGCGAAAGCTCGAATGCGGTGATGTCAGCAAGTGTTTTCAATTGCTGGAGAGCATTCTCGACGGAGAAATGGGCGAAACAGGAAAAGAGCAAATGACCGAAAAGTTGGCGAAATGCCAGCCTTGCTTTGAGCACTTTCACTTGGAACAAGCCATTCGTGAAATGCTAAAAACCAAATGTACCAAACAACCTGTACCCACGGAACTGGCTAATTCGATTCGCCAGATGATTCAGGAAAGCAAATGAGTAAAACGCAAGGCAAAGCAATAATTTTCTCAGCTCCATCTGGATCAGGAAAGACCTCCTTGGTCAGACACTTGATCCAGCACATCCCAAATCTTGGATTTTCCATTTCGGCCTGTACCCGGGACAAAAGAGGAAGACATGAAGTTCACGGAAGAGATTACTACTTTTTAAGCATTGATGAATTCAAAAAGAAAATAGATCAGGATGCCTTTGTCGAATGGGAGGAAGTCTATGAAGGAAATTTTTATGGTACCCTCAAAGAAGAAGTCCAACGCATCTGGGACAAAGGAAAAGCTGTCATTTTTGACGTCGATGTGAAAGGCGGCTTGGCATTAAAAAAATACTTTGGACCGCAGGCACTCGCCATTTTTGTGAAAGTTCCCTCTCTGGAAGTATTGAAAACTCGGCTCAATGACAGAGGCACGGAATCCGAGGAGTCGCTTTCCAGAAGACTATATAAAGCACAATTCGAGGCGATGTTTGAGCCGCAGTTTGATACCAGCATTCTAAACGATGACTTCGAGCGATCCTCGGAAGAGGCGGTTACATTGGTGTCGGAGTTTTTAGCGAAATAATTATGAAGGTTGGGCTGTACTTCGGAAGCTTCAATCCGATCCACGTCGGACACCTGATCATCGCAAATGTACTGTACGATCGCACCGACTTGGACGAAGTTTGGTTTGTGGTCAGTCCCCAGAATCCCTTCAAAAAACAACAATCGCTGATCCATGAGTTTGACCGGCTGCGAATGGTCGAATTGGCGATAGCGGATCATTTTCATTTTCGGGCCAGCGACGTGGAGTTTCGAATGCCCAAGCCGAGCTATACGATAGACACCCTCACTTATCTGAGTGACCAATATCCTCACCATCAATTTTGCCTTTTTTTGGGTTCGGATAATCTGACCCACTTCCAGAAGTGGAAAAACCATCAGGCGATTTTGGACAATTACGAGATTTTTGTCTATCCCCGACCGGGAGAAGCCAAGGGGTTTGAACATCCAAAAATCAAAACCATCGAAGCCCCGCTTTTGGATATTTCTGCGACTTTTATCCGCAAATCCATTCAAGAAGGACACTCGGTGAAGTACTTGCTACCGGATAAGGTGGAGGAGTATATTTTGGATCGAAAGCTTTATCAATAGAAATCCTAGGTTCTCAATCTTTTTTAAAAAGGCTTTTTACCATTTAGGGAATTCAGAGAATTAAGGTTTGGAGATCAAATCCCAGGCTATTTGACTTAATGTAAAACCGGAGTCCAAAGCTCTGATTTCCTATTCTTAATGACCTTAATTTTCTTAATGGTAAAACTTCTTTTCCATTATAATCAGGAACAAAAAATCCCGAAACTCTCGCCTCGGGATTTCTCTCATCTCTTGCGTCTAGCAATTTCAGTTTTCTGAATTCAGCTTTCAGACTTATTTCTTCATCGCTACCCGATCAGGTTTCGTAGAGATTTTTTGCCAGATCAATTCACCGATTTGACGACCTTGAATTGTCCCTTCGTGGATGGCAGGCATGTAATGAATTCCGCCATAAAAACGGCTGATGGCTGCCTCGGATGCAGCTTGGGAAAATCCTTTAAATTCCCGAATGGGAAGTCCATAAGCGACTTCTGTACTGTCTACGATCGGTAATTCATCTCCGAAAAGTTGGGTTAGCGTGTAGGCAGCTGCTGTGGAGGCTACACTATGCCCAGAAGTGTGTTCCGGAAAAGGTGGGGTCTGCAATAGAGGCACCCAATCCTCATCGATGTATTGGTTGATATAGGTCTCGGGGCGGATCAGTTTGCTTCGGTACTTCTCATCCCAGCAGGCGATAAAGGCCTCATTGAGCGAAATTCCTGTCAGCGCCAAAGCTTCCACCGTACCTTTCCAGTCTTTACCGGCAGCAGCAGATGCAATGGAAGCGATCCCCATCCAGTGACCTCCGGGCGTTATTTTTTTCTCCGCAAACATCACATGGCCTTTCACATTCATCTTGTAAGGGTTGCAGTCCCAAAACATGGCTATTGCCGTTTCTTCGGGGGTCGCGTTTTGCTTTGCATCGTAGACTTCCTTGGCCAGCTTGTAAAACTCCGAGGAAGGGTCAGTGGAGTAGGGCGGGGGAGGAGCGATTTTAAACTGTGCTGCTGAATCCAATACAAAGGTTCGAATCTTGTTCCAGTGCGGCTCAATGGCCTCCATGTAAGCAGGAGGCGTAGGTTGCCAAGTTCCGGGCTGATTGACTACGCTGTATTTTGGAAAAGACCTACTTTCGTGGTAGTTGTCTTTTTTGGCGTAAGCCAAGACCTTTGCTGCCACTTCTCTGCCATAGTTAACCGAAGCTTCGAAGACTTCATCGGGAATTCCTTTTTCCTGTAACTCAGAAAAAACAACATTCCGATGCTCATTCATTTTCTCTTCCGAAAAGATCAGCGTTGTCCCCACCTGATAGTATGCTGCCAGGGCAGCCAAAGGTGGGTAAACATTTTCCGGAACGGGCAGCTGAATAGCTTCCGATCCGTTCAATTGGCTCATTAAGGAAGCATAATTAACTGGATCACTCGCAGCTGCAACTTCATAGGCTGCAAGTGAGGCATAGGAATAAATCCGAACAGCTACTGGCGGCGAAAAGATGTCATGAATGATGACTTCAGTGATCCGATTTTGAGCCCGATGGAAATACTGTCCATCGCTGATCGCATTAGTGTAGTCTACCGGTTCCTGACACGCTGTGATTGTTGAGCCGAGTGCCAGTGCGAGACAAATTAATTTTAGAATACGCATAAAAGGGGTTTCAATTTAAGTTGACGATAGGTTTTCCCTTGCGGGCGATTGGGTTTTATCAACTTACATGAGATTCAATCCGAGTTCAAAGCTAAGTATAAGGAAGTCAATGGCAAATGATTTTACTCAGGTTTTTATTTAATCCAGATCAGCGGACCATTGTTTTGAGCTCCGAGGAGATTAATTCCTTGGTTGGTTTTAAGAGACTTGATATTTCGGACTTCGGCCCCGATAGTTATCGGGGTCGGATTTCGGATTTTTGTTTCATTTACCCATGAATTCTGGCTCCAACTATATTGGAGGACACTCATATTTAATGATTTTCCAAGATCAACCCGGAAATCTGAGGAATTGCCTCCAAGATAAACTGTGCCGGTTTGCACATCTACCTCAATAGCGAAAACTGGGCTCCACTGGGCCTCTGCAGGAAATGGCTCGAATTCAAAACCCCCATCAGTTTGCTGAAAATAAACCCCGGATCTGAATTCGTAGACCGGAAGTTTCCTTGCTTTATCGATTTCTTCCTGAGGAAAAAGATCTTCAGGTTTGCTGATTTTCGCATAGTCTTGATAGGAAGCATGCAGTCGCTTGACCCCGGGAATCTGTCGAATCAAATCATCGCGAGTGGCGAATGGAACCAGCTTTTCTCCCATAAAATGAAATATTAGGGGTTCTGACTGTCCATTTCCATCAAAATCATGATGGTAAAGCCAAACCGGTTTTACCTTCGACGCTTTGAGCTTGCTGTTCAGTCCTAGATTTCCTGTCAAAACATCCAATCGACCGTCTCCATTAAGGTCGGCGACTTTGATGGTATTGATCCATCCTGCTGAGAATTCCAAGCCTTGGGGTTTGATTTCGCTGAGTTTCTTTTCCGCAGAGAGCTCAAAAACCCGAACTCCTTGCCACTCACCACTGAGAATCAATTCCACTTTTCCATCTCTATTCAGATCGGCCCAAGTTGCGGTATTGACCATTCCAATTTCAAATTCAGCACCAAACCATAACTCGGTTTCATCTCTGAATTGCCCATTTCCTTGGTTGATCAGTAAGTTGCTTTTTGGGCTTGCTCCGTAGTCACCGGATTTGACCGAGCTTCCAATAAAAAGGTCCAAATCTCCATCTCCGTCCACATCTTGAATGGCAACGCAAGAAGTATTTTCTCCAATTGGAGGCAGCGAATTCATGGAAAATCTGAAATTACCTGAGCCGTCTCCAAAGAAAATCCGGTCAAAATTAAAGAGGTTTCCAGACTCATATTCATTACCTCCGCTTCCGACAAACAAGTCCAAAAATCCATCTCCGTTGAAGTCTGCAAACTCTGCTACCACGTCCTCGGCTTTGGCTAGTTGAGCAAACATAGGATTGGTTATTTCCTCAAATTGTCCATCTGGCTTCTGAAGAAAAAATGCTCCGGCTTGGTCTTTGGCTCCGCCGACGAAGAAGTCATCCAACCCGTCTCCGTTCACATCGGCAACTGCCAAAGCAGGACCCATTTTGGAAAAGCTCTTTGGTGCCAAATACTCCCGTTTGATAAAGTCTACCTCATCTTTTTCCACATGAATCCAATTTACCTTGGGGAAATTTTCTTCAATTGTATTTACTCGAGCTGTTAGTTCGTAGGTTTTTTCTTGACCTTGAGCAAGCACCAATCTTTGATTCGAATCAGTTTTTGGGAAGATTTCCGATTTTCCATTTGGCCAATTTACCAGAATAGAATCTAGTGAAGTCGCTTCTCCCAAGCCAAAAACCAAGGTAGTGGAAGGTCCGGACTGAAAACCCCGACTTGTACTGAGCCGCTGAGACCATTTTTGATTTTCGGAGAAAAGAATCACCTGAGCTCCGATGCCAAACGGGTTTTTTCCATCCGCTTTTAAATCAATTCTGAGATAGTTATTTCCTGATATTTCGCTCTGATTCTGATAAATAAATGCTTCTTGATCCAAGTTGTTGATGACCAGGTCAAGATCACCATCATTGTCCAAATCTGCATAGAGTGAGCCATTGGAATAGCTTTCTTGGTCCAATCCCCAATTTTTCGCCTCATTTTTAAAGCTCAGATCTCCTTGGTTTCTCCAGGAGAAATTGGAAATCTTTAGACTTGGCAGCATATCGATTTGCTTCTTTCGCAGTTCCTCCTCGCTTAGATTTGGATCAGCTTCCTGACTGTATTGGATGAAATCCAGGTCATTGGGCCGCTTCACGATTCCGTTGGTCACATGGATATCGGAAAGTCCATCATTGTCCATATCGAAAATCAGGGGTGACCAACTCCAATCTGAAGCATGAACCCTAGCAAAAAGTGCGATTTCGGAGAATCCTGCTTCACCTTGATTCAATTGAAGGTGATTTCGCACATATTGATCCTGATAACCAAAATTCTCCTTGACCTGATAAACTTCGGCCTTGTCCTCTCCGATGGATTTCATCCAGATTTGAGGATCTTCGGGTAGCATATCCGTGGTGAAAATCTCTGGCAAACCATCTCCATTCAAGTCCGCAGCATCATTTCCCATGCTGTATCGGCTCGTGCTCGGTATCAATTCATTTAGCGCTTCGCGAAAAGTTCCGTCTTGCTGATTGAGATAGAGGTAATCATTTTCTGTAAAGTCATTGGAAACGTAAATATCCAACCAACCGTCACCATTAAAATCCTCGACGCTGACTCCCAATCCAAAACCCAAAATGCTGGAAAAGATTCCTGATGCTTCGGTGACATCTTCAAATCCTATTTTGCCCTCAGATGCGAGGTTCTTAAAAAGCTTGTCTCCGCTTGGGTCGATCTTTTCCCGAGCTCCGGCTCTGGCAAAAACCTCAGGCGATTTGATGTTGTGATTGAGTAAGTACATATCCAAATCACCGTCTCGATCATAATCAAAAAACACGGCATGTGTGCTGTATCCTTTGAAATCAAGACCAAATTCGGATGCGGCTTCCCGGAATTTTCCTTCACCAAGATTTAGATAAAGCTTGTTTTTTCCTTCGATTCCTGGCAAACTCCCCACTTGGCAAACGTAGATGTCCAGTAAACCATCCCCATTGATATCGGCCATCGTGACTCCTGTCGACCAACCGCCGTCCCCACTGACACCAGCCGATTCAGTAATGTCTTCGAATTGAAAATTCCCCTTATTTAGGTAGAGTTTGTTGGGAACTTGGTTGCCTGTGAAGTAGAGATCGACCAAGCCATCTCCATTAATATCTCCAGCCGCTACTCCACCGCCATTGTAGAAATAGAGGTATTCGAGGATGTTATTTTCAGGACTTGAAGTCAGCTGATTTTGAAAAGTGATTCCTGTTTGCTCCGAAGGAAGTAAACTAAAGAGGGGTGGTCTTTGCTCCTCTTTTTCTTTTTTGCAAGAAGAGAGCAAAATTCCTAGCGCAAAAAGCCAAGTGAAATTTCCAAAAGATCGACCCATCAGTAATTCCAAATCTCAGCCGCTGCACTGTTTTTTACCACTAAAATCCTGTTGCCACCTAAAAGTGAAAATGCTCTAACATCTCCTTCGAGCTTTAATCCATTTTGATAATTTGGGCTGAATGTGAATGTTCCATCACCCTTTCCAATAAGCACTTCGCCAAAACTTGCGTCAAATTTTCCGATTTCAGGTTTGATCTGTGCCAAATTTCCGCCCAAAATCAAGTCAAGAATTCCGTCTTTGTTGATGTCCAGGACTTGGATTGCAAAAGTCCAAGACCGCTGAGCCATTCTCGGAAAGGGTTTCCATTCGAAGTTCCCTCCGCTTAGGTTCAATAAAACCCCTGATTCAAAGTTATTGACATCTAGTACGATGGACTTGTCAATAATTTCTTGAGAGAAAATATCATTGAGGCCCTTATTGTTGTAATCATTATAGCGGATGTATTTTTTCTTGATTGTCGGTACCTGCCTTTCCAACTCATGTTTCAAAGTATATGGAATTTGAATGTCTCCAACTTTCTGAGTGAAAAGGTGTTCAATCGATCCGTTTTGGTCAAAGTCATTCAAAAATAAACTTACTGGAGAGGTTGCCGAAGCTTTAAAACGCGTATTTAATCCGTGATTTCCTAAGGCAATGTCAGGCAATCCATTTCCGTCGAAATCTCCGATTTCAACAGTTCGATACCAGCCTTTTAAATTCTCCAAGTTTGGCATTTCTACTTTTTCCAGCTTTCCTCCGGTGTTCCTGAATAAAGTTGGCGCCATCCACTCACCGACTAGGACTAAGTCGCTTTTCCCGTCTCGGTCCCAGTCAAAAACCTGTGAGTCTGTCACCATTCCCAGATCCTTAAATGCCGGAGCGAGTGTGGCGGATTGCTCTGTGAAATTGCCTTTTCCATCATTGATCCAAAGTTGACTGCTGGCGGGTGCACCATAGGTAAAGGGAATAAGTCTGCCTCCTACAACCAAATCCAAAGCACCGTCCTCATTTATATCTATCAACCCAACTGTGCTGGAACTCCCAAAAACAGTAGCAAATCCAGCTTGAGGATTTTTACTGAAATTTCCTTTTCCATCATTAAGGTAAAGCCGATCAGAGAGATCGAGCGAACCAAAACCTGATTCGTTGCCGCCAGAAGTGACAAATAAATCCAAATCTCCATCTCCATCCGCATCGAAGAAAATGGCATCCGTGTCTTCAGAAAGTGCATCGATTTCGAATGCAGCCTGCGGGCTTTTCCTATAATTTCCCAATGGGTCAGCTACAAAGAGTTTTGCTGAGAAAGTTTTAGCTCCGCCAAAAAAGAGATCATCGAGTCCGTCACCATTCACATCCGCTTTGGCAAATGCAGGTCCCTCTGTCGAATACATAAAATATGTCAGTCTGTCCCGGTCAAAGTCAACAAATTCATTTTCGGCATGGATGAATTCAAGGCTAGGCTTTTCAACTTTTGAAAATTGTGGGGTTGGTTTGTTACTAAAAAAGGATTTTCCAGCTGGAAGTTCCTCAGCCTCTTCCCATTTTAACTCCAAAAGCTGATCGACCCCTTGATTCTTCAGTTCAGTGTACTTATCGTCAGGCCAAAGGATTTGGATCAGGTCCACTTGAGTAAGCGCGCCAAGACCGACAGTAATTTTAGGATCTACCGAAGATTGAAATCCCCTGTTAGGCATTTGTTCGGAATAAAATATTTTATCCCCAGCTGTAATTCGGATTTGGGTGCCGATTGCTTGTGTGTTTTGTCCTTTTCCGATCAAGTTAAACTGAATGGAGTGGTTATTAGGATTTAAGGTTTTTCCTTGATTTTCGAATATTTGAGCGGGCTTATTCACATTATTCACCACCAAATCCAGCGTACCATCATTGTCCAAGTCTCCATAAGCTGCGCCGTTGGAATGAATCGCTTTGCCTAAACCCCAAGCGTCAGCTTTGTTTTCAAATTTCAATTCACCCAGATTGTGGAAAGCATAATTTGGAATTGGATTTACAGGAATTGGGTCAATTAGTGCTTTGTAATTAACTCCACTCTCGGAAATTATCTGACTTTTGGTTTGCTCATCGTCGATGAAATTCAGGTAATCCAGGTCTGTAATATCTTGGTAGATTCCGTTTGCGACAAAAATATCCCGTAGTCCATCATTGTCCATGTCAAACATCAGGGCGCCCCAACTCCAATCCGTTGCTTCCACATTTCCGAGCCTACCCATCTCGCTGAAAGTTCCGTCGCCGTTATTGACATGGAGCATGTTGCGGGAATACTGATAATGGTAACCATGAGTCTTATTAAACTGGAATCTGTCCCAATTCTCAAATGTCGTCAATTGCTTGAGACGGGTTTGATGTTCGGGTAGCATGTCTGTGACAAAAATATCGAGCAGTCCATCGCCATTTATATCAGCAATGTCTGCACCCATGGATGCCGCACTGATGGAGCGCATGGAACTTTCCAAGGATTCGGTGAAAGTTCCGTCCTGATTGTTGATGTAGAGGTAGTCCTTTTCGAAGAAATCATTCGAAATAAAAATGTCAGGCCACCCATCTTGATTCACATCACCAATGGTAATTCCCAATCCAAAACCTATGATTGATCCATAGATTCCGGCTTCCTCAGATACATCCGTAAATTTCCCTCCGTCATTTCGGAAGAGTTTATCTCCCCCTACTGAATCTCTTATTGGACGTTCATTCTGCATTTTATTGAAGCTTCCGATGGCCTGATAGGAGTTGTTCAGTAGATAGACATCCAGGTCACCGTCTTTGTCATAATCAAAGAAAACCGCATGTGTGGAAAATCCCTGATCTGCAAGTCCATAAGCCTCTGCCATTTCGATAAAAGTGCCATCTCCTTGATTGATGAATAGTTCATTTTGCTTGTTGTCGCCCGAAATATCTCCCGAATTGCAGACATAGATATCGAGGAAGCCGTCCCCATTGACATCAGCCATGGCCACTCCGGTACTCCATGCGCGGGTACCAGCTACTCCGGCATTTTCGGTGATATCTTCAAATTTGAAATCTCCCTTGTTCAGGTACAGTTTGTTTGGTCCTAAGTTGGCTGTAAAATAGAGATCAACGAGCCCGTCATTATTGATATCTCCTATGGCTACTCCGCCACCATTGTAATAGTTGCGATAAGTGAAGACATTGAAATCCTCGTCAAAACTTAGATCATTACTGAAATCTACTCCAGAAGATTGCAGGTCAATTT
>CAYTXN010000090.1:0-10853 GCA_964441195.1 uncultured Limnohabitans sp. | reverse complement strand
CATGCATGATATCCTGTCCCTCTGTTTCATTGGAAATGAATTTCAAAACATAAGGTCCAATCAGAATCCCAGCAATGAGATAGCCAAGGATGGAACTCATTCCCAGTTTTTTCGCAAGAATTACACAAACAATTGCTGCGACGATATAAATGATAGATTGAGCAAAAAAACCTTCCATGTCTTAGCTTTTTTGGATAAATGGAATGGAAATTTCAGCCGAATCCCGTAGCTCAAGAATGAAATTCTTGTAGTTATTAGCTACTTCTTTTAGCTCGGGTTCCGAGATTTTGTGAGTACCTCCCACATGGAAAAAGGGTAAATAACGCATGTTGCACAGATAAGCAGTCTGTTCAAACGGCCGAAGAAATTCCTCGATAGTAAATCTGTTTCTTCCTTCATTGGCATAGACTTCTTTTGCTCCACCCGAAGTGATTGCATTGAGCACATATTTATTCTTCAGAAATACTCCACCAGGGCCATAAGCCCAGCCATATTCAAGCACAAGATCTATCCATTGCTTTAATAGGGGTGGGCAGGAATACCAATAAAAAGGGTGCTGCCAAATTATTACATCATGCTCAAAAAGCGCCTCCTGTTCCTTTTGGATATTGATATTGAAGTCTGGATAAAGTTCATAGAGATCTCGTATCCGAACATTCTCCAGATTTGAGATGGCATTAATCAACGCCTGATTTGCATCAGAATGCTCATATTTGGGATGAGCAAAAATGACCAGGATTTTACGCATAATGGGGTTAGCTTTGGCTCAGAGGCTTTATTCTTTATTAAAATAATAGCCTAATGCACCGGACGGGCATTTTTTAACCTGATTCACCAATTGTTCCGAACTGGCATTTTCGATTTCTATCCAAGGTTTATTCTTAGGTTTGAAAACATTGGGAAGACCCCGAACACAATTGCCGGAGTGAGTACATTTTTCTGGTTGCCAAGTGATTGTCACTTCACCGTTGCTGTATTCTTTTTGCTGAGCGTCATTCATGGAAAAATAAATTTTGTAAGCTCTATAATACCAAAATCTGAGGATTTGTTCCTTCTAAACTCCTCTAAAAAATAAAAAAACCTGCACAGGATTTTTGTGCAGGTTGGTTCAGGTTTTAATCATTCATCTGTTTTGGGTTTCCTTAAAACCAAATAGAAACAGTAGACCGTTGTTCCCAAAATCAAACTTTGGGTTAAAACCGCTAAAATTAAAGCTGAAGTATTCATAGAAGTGATTTTTTGCGATTAAGAGTTGAATACCAAACGATGGCGGTGATGATAAGGAATAAGACGATTAGCTGAGTTCTTGCCAAACTGGAAAACAGCATTTTCTTCTCAAAAAAAGCTGAATTTTCAGGGTTTAGGAGGAGTTGTTCTTTGATGTCTTCATGGGTAATTTTTGAAATCAAAGAGCTCGAATCTAGCGAATAAAGCTGTCCATCCATCAAAGCAGTTATAGCTCCCGACCAATCATTTCCCTCAGGCGTGAATAGCGCACCAATGAACACCATCAATAACAAAACTGGTGTGACGTACTTAATGATGTACTTGTAGATAACTGGAATGTGAATATCAGCTCCTCTATTCAGCTCTGACCACCCTCTGTCGATTCCGAAAACCCAAGCGAAAAGAATGATTTCAAGAAGTGCGAAAATCACCAAACTGACAGTTCCAGCCCAGTAATCATACTCATCAAAATAGCCATATTGGTAAAACAAGACTGTTGGAAGACCCATGGCTAGGGCAATTAACCCAAATGAAACAGCTCCTTTGACCTTATTCCAGCCGAATTCATCTTTCATAAATCCCATCCATGGCGTTCCCATGGCAAGTGAAGAAGTGATTCCGGCAAAAAACAAAAGTCCAAACCAACTAACACCGGCAATGGCGCCAAATACAGCTCCCCATTGTTGAAATAAATAAGGCATTGTCTGAAAGGCCATTCCAAATCCCGCATTCTCCATCACCCAGTCCAATCCAAGAAATCCCGCTGCGATAGGAATCACGATTGCACTTCCCAAAAGAACTTCCACAAATTCATTGGTGAATCCCGCTGACAGGGAATTAAGTGCGATGTCCTCGTTTTCCCTGACATAGGAAGCATAGCATTGAATGGAGCCCATACCTACTGAAAGCGTAAAGAAAATCTGTCCTGCTGCTGCCAACCAGACTTTTGGATCAGCCAAGGAACTGTATTGCGGTGTCCATAGGAAATTAATACCATCCCAGGCGTTTGCATCCGGAAATTCGTTACTCGCATAATTCGCACCCATAGTCCAGCCTTGATACGCCAAAATAATCCCAAAAAGCACCAGAAGAGGCATTCCGATTTTGGCTACTTTTTCAATTCCTCCAAGTCCTGTGGAAAGGATATAGACATTCACTCCCAGAATCAAAACATACACAATCACAGGAAGGAAAGGAATACCCAAATCGGAACCCGTCATATTTACATATTGGTCAAAGAACTGACTGACCTCTTCCTTGCCCATTCCGGTAAATGTGCCAAAAACAGTGTGAAGAACATAGATGAAAGTCCAGGATTCGATGTAGGTATAGTAGGCGACCACAGCGATATTGGTGAAAATCCCAAAGACCCCGATGTACTTCCAGATTGGCTTTTTGCTCATCGAATCAAGAATATATGGTGTGCTGTGATTTCCCATTTTTCCTCCAAATCGACCGATGGACCATTCTGTGAAAAGCAGGGGAATTCCCATCAGCAGAAAGCAGATCAAGTACGGGATGATGAAGGCTCCACCGCCATTTTGGACCGCTTGAACGGGAAATCGAAGAAAATTCCCTAGCCCCACAGCATTGCCGGCCATTGCTAAAATCAGTCCGACTCGCGAACCCCAAGATTCATTTTTTGCAGTCATTTTATGTTTTTGAAAAAGGAAAAGAGCTCTCCAAACATTAGGAGGCCCTTTTGTAATTATTTAGTTAACTGCTGATTTATGATTTTGGCCCAATGGGAAGCCAAAACTGTCTCGCCAAGCAAATCAGAATACTCTTCTGCTGAATAAATCTGCAAATGGAGAGCTTCTTTACTTGGGTTTTTGAATTGAACTTTTAAAGCCAGGTTTTCAAGAATTTTTCTGGAATTTGAGCCTTTCTCGGGCTCACGATATTGCTCAGAAACATCCACTTTGCTCACCTCTGGAAGTGCTACTGCTACTTTGGCTTCATTGTCTCCAAAATTGCAATAAACAAGCATTTTGCTTTGCTGATCCAGTCCAAGGATATAGCGATTCCGCCAGTCTTCCTTGATGTCTGTATTCAGATTAAGCCCTGAGATGAATTGATTGAATTTTTCTAAAAACTGCTTTTGAGCTCTTTTATTCTTGATAGAATAATAGAAAAAGATGGCGGCCACGCCAGCCATGAAAGCACTTGCCACAACAAGTGTTGGAATATCAATATCGAACATGATTTTTGGTAGAATAAATTAGAAATGTGTTTTAATACCTTGAGGATTAGGATTAAAACAACTTCTACCAAGTATAGAAAAAGTAAAAAAAGGTAATCAAAACATCAAAAAGTGGTCTTGATTTTTTGAAGAAAGCAGGAGAGAGATATTGAGTATGGGAGGGGAGCCAATCAGTGCTTTCCTCTGAATTGATAAATCCTGAAATGCTTAAATCGGCTTTAAAACCAGGAACTTCAGGATTATCCCCAGAAAACCTAATTGTTAACTCAGGAGAAAACAATTCACTAAGGACAGATTGATTGTCCTTGTGGTCAATACCAGTTTTGACATTTGGTGGAAATGAAAAAGCAGCGGCCAAACCTATGAGCCAAAAGAGGCTTAAGAGTAAGGCGATTTTCTGTTTTTTCATTTTTTTGACATTCAAAGAATCTACAAATCTACTCTTTTATTAATTGAATAATCCTAACCTATAGGAGCTATTTTTTCAGATTAAAAATTGAAGCATTTTCGATACCATTTGTCAGTTCCACTATTTTCCAAGGCGAACTTGGAAAGAGTAAGGAAGTCATGACCAATTCTCCATCATTCACAAAAAGCTCAATCGAACTG
Organism: uncultured Limnohabitans sp.; assembly: GCA_964441195.1. Classification (GTDB taxonomy): domain Bacteria; phylum Bacteroidota; class Bacteroidia; order Cytophagales; family Cyclobacteriaceae; genus Algoriphagus. The sequence goes on along the minus strand of CAYTXN010000090.1, from coordinate 6,814 downwards.
GCATCCAAAAAGATGCGCAAATCTTCAGCTTTCCAACTCATCGGGGCAGAATGCATAGCAGCAAAGTCAGGGTGGAAAGTAGCTTCTCCCGCATTAGTTCGATCTATAGATACCAATCCCATTTCTTTTGAGATCGTAACTTTTTCACCAACTTCATTAGAAAGTACAAGTGAAAAAGTGTCTGAACCATCCAATTGCACAAGAATTTCAACAGCTTGCGAAGGGAGATTGCTAGTTTTATCAAATTCTATTTCATTTCCTCGGAGGGATTCTAATTCTTTAGCTGGCGCCGACTTTAGCAGTAAAACTCCATCGATGTCTATCAGGCTGAGTTCTCTGGCCACTGTCATAGCAGATCGCCAAGTAGGAGTGGGGACGACCTGGCCGTAAAGCCAATTGCTCATCCATCCTATGAAAAGTGTTCGGGTTTCATCTTTGGGTAAGTTTGACCAGGTTACACCAGCATAATTATCGGGCCCAAAGTCCAACCATCGGATCATTGTGTCATCTGGAGTAAATGTTCCATTTGCAAAGTTCCCGATGAAATATTGGGTCGCTGAGCCTTTCTGCGGACCTCCAGGATTGATGCTGACGAGCAATACCCACTTTTGATCACCATTAGGCGCAGTGAATGGCAATAAGTCGGGACATTCCCAAACTCCTCCATGAGCACCGATCCCTTGACCAAACTCACCTGTAAACTTCCAGTTTATCAGATCTGCTGATTCAAAAAACTGAATCCGATCCTGTGCAGCTAATGTCATATTCCATTGCTTTGTTCCGTCAGGTTTTGCGATTTCCAAAACCTTTGGATCTCGGAAATCACGAATGCCTTGATTTGGAAGGACTGGATTTCCATCGTATTTAATCCATGTTCGACCTTTGTCAGTGGAATAGGCGATTCCTTGACTCTGAAAATCAGTTGTACCGGATTTTTCACCTTCCATATTGTGATAGGTGAAAATGGCTACAATCGGAGGATTCTCAGCCGAACCTAATCCTGAAGTATTTCCCAGATCATATACCGCACTTCCTGAAAAAATATAACCTAGACTGTCCGGATAAATCGCAATCGGTAACTCCTCCCAATTGACTAAGTCTTTGGAAATCGCATGGCCCCAATGCATAGGTCCCCAGACAGTGGAATCGGGATAATATTGATAGAAAAGGTGATATTCACCATCCAGATAAAACATTCCATTTGGATCATTCATCCAACCTTTTTCAGGAGTGAAATGATAATCTGGCCGAAACTGCTCGGTGGTCGAAGCAGTGAAATTGACTTCCGGATTTGAACTGCAAGAATAAATAAAGATCAAAATTGAAAAGAGCGAAAATCGATAGTTTGAAGTCATATTATTCTTGAGTTAAGAGTTTGATCAAGGTTTGTGGGTCGGCTTCGTGAGCCATTTTTAGAGAAATGGATTTTGCATTTTTTACATATGTGGGATTTGTCCAAAAGTCCTGAAGAGCATTTTCAAATTTAGTGGAATCAAAATTATGAATGCTTGTACCCAATGGACCTAATCCTTTGGATTGGATCAATCGATTCCAAAAATACTGATCCATAATGTGAGGTACAATCAATTGGACGGCTCCTGATTTTGCTGCACTATGTGTCGTGCCTGAACCCCCATGGTGGATAATTCCATATAATCTGGGCAAAATCCAATCATAAGGAACCTGATTGATGTAATATATTGAGTCTCCACTTGAATCTATTTTTTTCAATCCACCCCAGGATAAATTGACAATGGCTGGTATGCCATGTTTTTCCAGAAGCTGAATGATTTTTGTAGAATACTCCTCAGGTTTTGGATTGGACATTGATCCAAAAGTTAATAAAACTGCTTTTGGGTATTTGTTTAACCAGGCCTCAAGTGAGGGTTCTGGGGTGTAGTTTTGATATTGATTTCTTGAAAAAAAACCAGTGACATGTGCAGTTTCAGGCCAGTTGCTGGGTTTAGAATAAAGCGTTGGAGAAATCTGATAGATAACCTGAAGCTGGTTAAGCTCAAAGTTTTTAATTGACTTGGTCGAAAAATCCAATCCGGGGAAATTTTGAAAGTATGGTTTTAGAAATTTATGAAAGGTCATGTATCTAGCTCCATTGATCCAATTGTAGGTTTTGAGATTCCATTTGGTAGAAAACGGCTTCCACTTTGATAATCCCAAATGTGGGAATTCAGAATTCGGATGGATAAGATTGGGAATAGGAGACAGCTGAAAATATTTTTTTGGTTCTGCCATTGCTGGCAAAGTACAATAAAGAGCCTTGGGATGAAAAACTACCCGATCAGGATTGATGGAATCGATCGCTTCTTTTTGTTGAGAATTCAATGTTTTTTGAAGCCCGAATGAACTCCTAATTAACTTGATGAAGTTTTTGATTTTGTTTAAGAAATTTCCACCACCTCCCATGATTGATTTGCCAGATTTGGTCTCTAGCATTTCCAAAAATCGCCTGTCAAAACCCAGAAAAGGAAAACCCAATTTCTCAACAGTTTCGCGAAACTGCTCTGGAAAAAGGCAATGAATTTCATGTCCAGCTTGGGTCAAGATTTCTGCCTGAGCCAAAAAAGGTTCTATATCCCCACGGGTTCCGATAGAAATCAGGAGTATTTTCATGGAAGTTTTTTTTAAATCTACTAAGCTTAATAGCTTTGGTGAATCATTTCTTACCTTTTTCTTTATCTATGAAATCAAGCATGACCCTGTTGGTGTCATACAAAGGAATGATTATCTGTCATGTGAAGATTTCATATGGCCGTTGAAAAGAAAAATATAATCATATGAAATGCCCATGAGAAAGGGTTCTCACACAGGGGAATGATTATTTTGGGCATTCCATCTGACCACTGAAAAACAAATTATAAACAGATGAAAGGAATTATTTTGGCCGGAGGATCCGGTACTCGGCTTTATCCTTTGACCATTGCAGTCAGTAAGCAATTGATGCCTGTCTACGACAAACCTATGATATATTATCCACTATCAGTATTGATGATGGCGGGGATTCGAGAAGTTTTGATTATCACTACTCCAGAAGATTCGGTTTCATTTCAAAAGTTACTGGGCGATGGGTCTCAATTGGGTTGTCGATTCGAATATGCAATTCAGCCTAGTCCAGATGGGCTAGCTCAAGCTTTCCTCATCGGCGAAGAGTTTATTGGTGAAGATAAAGTCGCTCTTGTCTTGGGAGATAACATTTTCTACGGTTCTGGGCTTCATCGAACTCTTCAGGAAAACACCAATCCAGATGGAGGCGTTGTTTTTGCCTATCATGTCAACGATCCCGAGCGTTATGGCGTGGTGCAATTTAATGAAGATCAAAAGGCGATTTCGATTGAAGAAAAGCCAACTAATCCTAAATCTAATTACGCTGTTCCGGGTCTTTATTTCTATGATAACGATGTAGTAGGAATTGCAAAAAATATTAAGCCAAGCCCTCGTGGAGAGCTTGAAATCACAGATATTAATAATGAATACCTTAAACGAGGTAAACTTCAGGTTGCGATTTTGAACCGAGGGACGGCATGGTTAGATACGGGTACCCATCAGTCCTTACTGCAAGCGGCTCAGTTTGTTGAAGTAATTGAGGAAAGACAGGGACTGAAAATTGGTTGCATTGAAGAAGTCGCTTTTCGCAATGGTTTTATTGGTAAAGACGAGCTGCTAACCGCTGCCGATAAACTAGGTAAAAGTGGATATGGAGGATATCTAAGAAGATTAGTCCAGTAAATCAGTTAAGACTCTACAAAAAAAGACTGGATCGTAACCCAGTCTTTTTTTATGAAAAAACTTTTACTCTTCGTAGAGATGATGCTTCTTAAGAAATTCTAAAATGTGCTTTCCTGTAAGCGGTTTGGTGATATAATCTGAAACATCCGGATAAGAAAATGCTCTCGTTTTGTCGCTTGTGTCAATCGAGCTAGTGATAATTGAAATCAAAAATTGTTTCTTAATTTCTGGATCAAATTTCTGGAATTCATCAAGAAATCCCCAAGAATCCATTACCGGCATATTGATATCCAAAAACAATAAAATCTTATCACCGGTAAGCTCAAACTCTTTATCAGCTACTTTTTCTGCAATCATGTCAATGGCTTTTTTGCCATTTTCAAAGCTTGAAATGGGGTTTTTAAACTCGATATTTATAAGGATTTTTCCAGCTACCATTCTTACGATAGCATCATCATCCACAAGATAAACTTCTTTAATCTTAAATAAACTCATCTTCACGTTTACATTCAGGATGCAAGTTTATATGTTTTTTTGGATAAAAAATAGGATGAAGTTTATTTAGTTGAAACCAAATTTAATTTTTGCCATTGTTAATTTTTAAATAATTGGTTTTAGTGGAATAATCGGAGACCCTATAAATCGTCATTTAAGACTAATTAGCTGCAATGTCATGGTGAATTTGACTACATAATTTTCTTTCGCTTAAACCAAAGGAAAATGACTACGGATATGCCAACCATTACTCCCCAGGTTAAATAATAGCCATTTGGCCAGTCTAATTCAGGCATAAATTTAAAGTTCATTCCATAGACTCCGACAATAAAAGTAAGAGGTAGAAAGAAGGCCGAAAAAACTGTCAAAAGCTTCATCACATCGTTGTTCTTTTGAGTGGTGAGGTTGAGGTGTGTATTCAAGATCGAAGTAGCATCTTCTATCACCTCATCAAAATGGAGGATAAGATTTATGCAGGTTTCTTTCAAATCCTGTAATGTAGAATAATGAACTTCACTGACTTGAATTTGATTGAGGACGACCTGAGTCAGCTGAAGGATTTTTTTACTTATCCGTGCTTTGGCTTTTTGATAATACAGTGCTTGTACTGATATTTTACCATGTTTACTGAGGAAAATCTCTTTTTCATATTCATCCATTTTATCACTCAGCCAGTCCAAGGGAGCCTGGTAGGTTTCTAGCATTTCTTGAAAGATGCTTAACATTAAATTCTCCGGATCTGAAAATTTTTTTTCGTAGAGATTTTCTAAAAATCCAAAAGGCTTTTGGTGAATGGTGATCAAACGTTTCTCATTCATCACAAAAGCGATCTTATTGGTTAATTTGGTCACTTCGGTGTGATTGTGGCTCGGTTCGACAGAATAGGCCCGAATGATGACAAAAGTAGTTCCGTCCTGCTTTTCAATTTTGGGTAAGTGCCCATGTTGAAGGGAATCCTCCAGGAGTTTTAGTTCCAAATGAAAAGGTTCTGTTAATTCAAGAAGTTCGCTTTTTTTGGGTTTTTGCAGATCCAGCCATTCAAAGCTGCCATAGTTTTTGATGAATTGGCTCATAGGTAAAAATACTAGTTGGAGAAAGTTTAGTATATATTTCAAGTTAGGTAAATAAATACCAAAGCGATTGCAGGTAAATCAAACTTATCTCATGATTTGCTCCAGGCTGAGGCGTAGTATTTCCGCCATATTTTTGCACTGGAGAAAATCAGGATTTTTGTAGTGCTTAGCAAGTTCATCTCGTAATTGTTCCACATTTTGAATGGGGGCAATCCTATCTTTTTCCATAGCTTGAAGTACATCTTCGATCTCTTTGTGCGAGGATTTGAATCTGGTAGCTATGAGGGCACGCTCTTCCCGTTGGTATTGCTTCATCGATTCTGGCGTAATGTATTTCATGCCGAGTTCGATCAGAATGTTATTTTCTTTGAAATATTGAGGTAAGTAAATGGATTTTTTGCCTTCATATGACTGCTGGTCAAAATCAATGGCACGAATTCGATAGTGAGTTTCTTCAAAATCCGGTGTGACATCCACTACAAAGTTGGAGCTGTGCATATCTCCTAAAAGCCTTACAAAACAGCGTTCATTAAATTTGACAAATTCCTTGGATAGACGAATCGGATTCAGGTTGGGGTCGTCGTGCATCTGACGCATAAACTTGTCGCCAGGAATTCCTGCTATATGTTCCTCAATCAGGGTGTTTTGATGGACGAGATAACTGATACGATTCGGTGAAAGCAAATGCTCTAATTCCAGTCCATAAACGCGTGAAGCATCGGCATTTTTGATGTAGAAATAGTCAAAATTATCATTGATTCGATTGACAATTCTCACTCGAAAAGGCTGGGTGTTGCCATAAATGCAGAGATCAATCCGATCCACATAGAGGTGATTCATCACGCTCATGTCTCCGCCTGCTTTCAGCAAAGCATAGATTTTTTTGACGTTTAGGTGGATTTCTTCTCGATCATTCTGATCGTAAAATACAGTTTCCCAAAGGGTGTCTTGATCTTTGGAATCATAGAGGGCTATGGAATTGGTATAGCGTAACAATTCATGATAGTGGATGGGAATATCCACCTCTCGGGCATAGTTGATTAGGTAGCGCCGGAGTCCTGCACTGATGGGGTAAATTTGCTTTTTCCTGCTAATCAAAGCCATGGTTTAAAGCTCCACCTTCTGGCTTTTTTTGAGGTTTCGATCAAAAATAAATGGTCCAAAGGGCAAGACTGAGGCAATTAACGCGAAAAATGTTCTTCCAAATTCCCATTTCAACTTGCTTGCCGTTGGAAATACGATGTAGATGTATAAGATGAACAATGCACCATGAACCCATCCCACATAAGTGACCGCGAGCGGTTGGTCAAACATATATTTTAAAGGCATCGCGATAAAAAGGAGGACCAAGAAAGAAACTCCCTCGATAAGGCTGATCCATTTAAATCGTTTGGCCCATGTAGTTTGTTCTGCGTTCATTTTTTTCCGGAGCTGAGGTTAAATAGGATTTGAAGGGAATTCCAAAGTTTTACTTTGAGTTTTTTATCATCGAATATCATGCTGAG
>CAYTXN010000089.1:0-10893 GCA_964441195.1 uncultured Limnohabitans sp. | reverse complement strand
TCAAGCGTGCAGAAGATCAGGTTCAGAAGTTAACGGACCAGTATTCATCTAAACTGGATGAGCTTCTGCTGAAAAAAGAAGCAGATATCATGAAAGTCTGAGTAGAAAAATCCAAACAAAAAGCCTGGCAAGAAATCATTTTGCGAGGCTTTTTTGTGTTTTCAACATTAAGCTCTGAATTGTTAAACTGCAATATGAAGGATAAAAACTCAAGTAGCCTCTACTGAAAAATGAAGCAGACATCGTGAAAGTCTCAATTCAAGCCTCTCATTTGATAAACGGTAAATCAAGGATCTTTCGGATTGGATCGGCCTTCTAAAAAAGGTGCGCTTTGGTCAACAAAACTGCATTATCTGGAAGTCTGGGCAACATCGATCTGAACCACCTCTAGTTCCCCGTCGTTCTTTGCAAAAATCAACCAAGTAAGAGGTCCAACCATGACTTTCTTAATTTCTTTGACATCTCCTCTGATTCTCAACCGGTTTTCCTTATCTGTTGTAAAACTACCAAGAGAATCTCCTTTCAGAATATAACCCCAACTCCCCTGATAAGCCCCATAATAAGGGGCAGCTACTGTATTGTTACCTCCAATAATCAAGTCTGGATACCCATCCTGATTCACATCAATCACTTCAATTGCCTCAACTGGCGCAAACTGAGCCTCAGCAGGAAGGGTATTTGATCGAAATCCTCCACCGCCTAGATTGAATAATACAATGGACTCAAATTGACTAGCCTCCAGATACTTCGCTTCTTTTATGTTTAAGTTGCGAACCACTTCTCCAAAAGTCTTACCCGCAAAATCTCGGTAGCGTATATAATCTTTTTTAAGGATGGGAATTTGTCTTACAAGTTCATCTTTCGACCCTACCGTGTAATATTCTCCCTCTACTGAGTAAGAAATAAGCTGTTCTACACTTCCGTTTTGATCAAAATCATTGACCATCATTTTTATAGGGAATGCTCCGGAAGTTTTCAACCTACTATTCAATCCCAAATTTCCAACTACCAGATCAGGATAACCATCCCCATTTAGATCTTCTGCTGCAAGTGAACTCCACCAACCTGTAGATTTTTCCAATCCAAAGGATGATGTTTCGTTGATTAATTTTCCGTTTCTATTCATGAATATTGTGATAGGCATCCATTCTCCCACCACGATCAAGTCCATGTTTCCATCAAGGTCCAGATCTGTCCAGGCCGCACCTTTGACCATCCCTACATATTCTAAGTCGGGGGCTAACTCCTTCGTCACGTCCACATATTCATTGCCCCCTAGATTTTTCAACAAATAACTCCTTGGACTATGTCCATACTTCCCCGGCACATTTCTACTACCGATCATCAAATCCATCAAGCCATCACTATTGAAATCAATAACCTTCACTACTGAAACCTGTGTGTTCGGATCCAAAGACAGATTTACCCGTTGATTGAACTTCCCCTTTCCGTCATTCAGATAGATCCTGGTGGACCCACCTGTATCATTTGGGTTTGGAATATTACCTCCTCTTCCCACCAACAAATCCAAAAATCCATCTCCGTTGCTGTCAAAAAAAACAGCACTAACATCTTCCAAATTAAAATCTTCATCTAATAAGGGCTGTGGCATTGGAAAAAACTGACCTTCATTGCTCTGAAGAAACACCACACCTGCCTGCCCAGATGCTCCCCCAACAAAGATATCCTCCCTTCCGTCCCCATTTAAATCACCTGTAGCAAGAGCAGGGCCTTCTCGTGACAATTTATGCGGCAGCAAAGGCTCAGTATTAAAGTCATTATACTCATTTTCAACATGATCAAAATCCAATCCTGTTGATTTTTTATCCAAAACCTTCAACTTCGAGAATTCGGAAAAGTATGTGGGCTTAGAAATTGTTGAGGCGCTTGATTCCTCCAAGACTAGGGTGTTATTGACACTGACATTCAAAAGGGTCTCATGCCTTCCACTTGGCCAGATTACTTTCAAAGAATCCAAGTTTTCGGCTTGACCCAGCCCAAAATGGATTTCAGGTGAAGTGGACGACTGGAATCCCCTACTGGTAAAATTTTCCTGAACTTGGACCTGATTCTTATAATACAACTCTACCCTAGCCCCAATTCCAAATTTGTTCCAGCCTAGACCTTTGAATCTAACCTTTAAATGATTTATACCACTGATACTGTCAGAAAACCGACCCAGTCTATTTTCATAAATTCCGGCTGGTTCGTTGATATTATTGATAACCAGATCCAAATCACCATCATTATCCAAGTCCACGTATATCGCGCCATTGGAGATGTTTTTTCCGGAAATCCCCCATTCATGGGAAATATCCATGAACGTCAAATCCCCATTGTTTTTAAAAACAAAATTACTGACATCTCCTGGAGGCATTCTTTCAGCCAGCTCCAAATCACTGATATTAGGCTTGTTTTGTAAGCCTTCTTTCAATTCAGGATTGGTGATAAAGTTCATGTAATCCAAGTCATTTGGTCTTCGAACTATCCCATTGGAAACAAACAAATCTTTCCATCCATCGTTGTCGAAATCTGCAAACAGGGCCGCCCAACTCCAATCGGTTGCATAGACCCCGGAGTATTGTCCGATCTCAGAAAAAGTACCGTTTGTGTTATTAAGTTGAAGACTGTTTCTCGAAACTTGTCTTTCAAACCCAAAACCCAATTTGAGTTGATATACTTCTTCGCTGTCTTCCCCAGCTGACATTTTTTGGATGATTTCATCATTGGGTAGCATATCCATAGTAATGAAGTCAATCCATCCATCATTATTAAAATCTGCAAAATCACTCCCCATCGAAAACCTGCTGGTGTAATTGACGCCCGATGAAATCCGCTCTTTGAATGTCCCGTCCATCTGATTGATATAGAGGTAATCATTCTCATTAAAATCATTTGAAACATAGATATCCGGCCAACCGTCGTTGTTAATGTCTGTAATTCCAATCCCTAATCCATATCCAATCCTGCTTGAGAAAATTCCAGCTTGTTGTGTGATTCCGGTAAATTTCTTTTCTCCCTTCTCTAAGTTATTTCTGTACAGCCTGTCTCCAGCCAATCCATCATCAAAATACCTTGATTCAGCCCCGCCATAGCTTCTCTCTGTGTGAACAGCATGATTGAGCAGGTACATATCCAAATCTCCATCCTTATCAAAATCAAAAAATGCGGCATGGGTACTGAAGCCTTGAAAATCCAAGCCATATTCTCCCGCACTTTCTGTAAACGTCAAGTCGCCATTATTGATATACAATTCATTTTTCCCAACAATTCCTTTCCAGTTTCCCAGCCTACAGACGTAAATATCCAGAAGTCCGTCTCCATTGATATCGACCATACTGACTCCTGTCTTCCAAGGGTGGTCTGAAGCCAGTCCTGCGCTCAAAGTGATGTCTTCAAAAACCATCCCTCCCTTATTGAGATAAAGTTTGTTGGGGCCCTGATTGGAAGAAAAATACAGATCAACCAGACCGTCGTTATTGATATCACCAGCAGCTACCCCTCCTCCGTTATAGAAGTACAGGTATTCAACAATATTAAATTCCTCTGTTTCGGTCAGAGTGTTGATAAAATCAATTCCTGTTTTTTGTATGGGAAGCCTTATAAAAAGTGATTCCTTTAATTGTAAATCTGATTTTGGGGAACATGAAATCAGGACGAGCAGTGAAAATGACAAAAATTGAAACTGGGCAAATCTCATCTGTTTATAATCTGATTTTCAAAGGCCATCCCGATAGCTATGGGGAGAAATCTCGCACTACTGATAATTATACCTCCATGAACCACCTAAGAGGGCCAGGCTCGATTTTATCTCAAGGGTAAAACACATATTCAGTCTATTCCGGGTCAATTGGATGGTGCTTGGTCTTGAGATTGGCTTTTTTCAAATTCTTCATTGAGCCGCTTTTCCACCTTTAAATCAGAGAAAACGGCTTGAACATGCTGTTCATCTTTGATAAATAAGTTGATTCTTCTTTTGCCATCGATTTTATAGTAGACTTTTCCTTGGGTAGGATGGTTGATCAATTTGAAATCATCTCCATAGGTTAATTTGTATTTCTCCAGCACTTTTGGCAGGAGATTTTCAGCCCAATATTGTCTATTCCATGGGGCCCAAGCTACATAAGAATAGGTGACAGGCATTTCAAATACTTTTTCGTCGATGAATGTTGGGAAAAACCTCATGCTGATTTCACTGTCATATTCATCTACAATTCTATATTCTACATTGGTGGAGCCACCAGGTCCCTGAGTGATTTTTTTTTGTTTGTTCAATTCAGTACAAAGATCAAAAAAATCCTTTTGGGGCATGCCCAAATGAAATCCTAAAAACAAGCTGTCGGATTTGGAGAAGTCATCGTCAGAAGAAGTAAAGATTGGAGAATCACAACTCTGAATGATGAGGCTGAGAATCAATAAAGGGAACAAAATGGGTAAATAACTGCGCATAGGTTATGGATCAAGCAATCATGAAAATTCTCTCCCAGCATCTGGTTAGCCGGGAATGAGGAATTAAATGAATTTGTATTTATAATTCAATCTTTATTATTAATAAAATTTGGTTCAAAAATGCTTTAAAAAAAAAGCAAGCTGAAAAAAACTTCAGCCTGCTCTTTTATCTGTATCAAATAACAATTAATTGTACCCTGGATTTTGTTGCAATTTTGGATTGGCAAGAAGCTGAGGTGCAGGAATTGGGAACAATTCCAAAAAGCTACCAGGAGAGTGTACTAGCTTAGGTCTGTTCATACCCGCAAAAGGCCACCATGCATCTCCATACTTTTTGAATCGAATCAGATCCTGTCTTCTAGTCATCTCTACATACATTTCTCTACCTCTTTCTGCCAATAGATTTTCTTCAGTCAAAGTGGTAAACGGATCAAGATTGCCTGCTCTAGCTCGGATCTGGTTGACCAAAGCCAATGCCTCTGTAGTTTGTCCCAATCTGAATCTAGCTTCTGCCAAAGAAAGGATTGCATCAGAAAGCCTGAATATCACAAAGTCATTGCTCATGTTATTTGTCCCGCCTCTTTCAAATTCATATTTGGCAATCCGAGCTCCTGCTTGGCGCAGACCTCCGGGAGATATTTCGTTTAGGTAAGGCATGAAAGTGAGTGGTGGGCCATTTGGATCACCGTTTTTTCCTGTTGGATCCGTAGGTTCAACTCCCGGGTCAATCAAGGTTGAACCATCTGCTCTTTTCTGAGGTCCTACCAAGAAATTGCTTAATCTTCCATCAATTGTTCCTGTGGAAGGTGTCAAAGCTAGCCCTTTCCAAACCGGTCCTTGAGTTCCGGGATTTTTGGCAGGATCAACGTAGGAATTGTAAAATTCTTCTACCGTCTGATAGCCATTCCATGGCTGTTGGGTAAGGTTGAATGTGGCTTGGCTTACAATGTGAAGTGTCATCATCACCCAGTTGAAACCTCCTGCAAAAACTTTGTCATAAGGATAGACGAAAATATTTTCAGTAGATTGACTGTTGTTGATTGCAAAATTGCCCTGGTAAGACGACATCAAGCTATATGGTCCATTATTGATGATTTCGGAGGCATCAGCCGCAGCTAGAGCCCATTGAGGAGTACCTGTGTACACTTCTGCATTCAGGTAAAGCTTCATTCTAACCATCAAAGCACTCCATTTGGTCATCCTTCCGTAGGTTGTACCGTCTTTAGCCGCCTTGAGCAAAGGTATGACTTCATTGAGTTCACTCAACACAAAATCATAAACTTCTTTCCTTGATTTGGTCGCAGGGGCCTCTACATCAGTAAAATCTGTTACAATAGGAACATTCCCAAAAGCATCCATTGCCCAGTAATAATACAAAGCCCTTAAAGCCCTAAGCTCTGCGATAAACGCCGGAGAGTTGGCGTTGTCCAATGTTTCAAATGAATAGATCAACCTATTACAGGTATTAATACCTCCAAAGAGGAAGTTCCAGGAATTTTGGAAGAATGGATTATCACTTTTGAATTCATGCTGGTGCAATTGTAAAAGAACCCCTCCGTCAAACCAGTCTCCTCCTTTGTGTGATACTGTAATTTCATCGGAAGCAATTTCATTTATTGACCAAAGACCGGAGTGATTCCCCAATCCTCCTAATGAAGTGTATGCTTGGCCAAGTGCTGAAATAAACTCCTCATCTGTTTTGAAAAAGTTTTCTGCTGTGACAGCACTAAAAACTTCTTCTTTTAAGTCGATACATGATGAAGCGAAAAAACTCATTCCCAGGCCAATCAAGAAGTATCTTACATTGATTATTTTTTTCATGATATTTAATGTTTTAGCTTAGAAACTTAGATTAAGGCCTAGAGTAGTGAGCGTAGTAGTGAAATAAGTTGCTCTACGCTCGATACCAGGTGCAAGCGGATCATTACCTGACTCAGAATCCCCATATCTCACCTCAGGATCCACTCCAGTATATCCGGTAAACATGAGAGGGTTTTGTATAGAGATGAAAGTTCTGATTCTTCCGATTGCTTTGCCTGGTCCAACCTTAAAGTTGTAACCAAGGGTAGCATTGTCCAAAACCACAAAATCAGCTTTTTCAACATGCGAGCTGTTGTATTCTGCTTTGGTGATTTGGGGATCGTAATATTTGGTTTTTACAATATTCCAGTTTTGAACAGTAGTGCTTTCTGTGTTTTCGTAGAAACCTCTGTAGCTGTTGATAAGATAATGGCCGATTGCTCCTCTAAAGAAGAAATTCAAGTCCCAATTCTTGTAATTGAAAGTATTGTTGATACCAAAATTCAGAGTAGGATAGGCTGTTCCTAATTGAGTTCTGTCATCATTACAGTTACAATAAACAGGATTTCCCGCTGCATCTTTGGCAGTACCGTTGATTACCTTCATTATAGGAGCTCCGGTTTCACTTATTCCTACCTGTACAGGTCCCCAAATCTGCCCGAGTGGTCCGTTTTCTTGGATTCGGATCAATTGAGTTAGGTTTTGACCCGGTGAACCAAAATTGGAGCGGTAATTAACTTCTCCAAAGCTCAAATCTCCTGCAGATAAGCTTTTAAGGTTTGTTTTCAAGGTGGAGAAATTGACTCCTGTAGACCATCTGAAATTTGCTTTTTGGATAGCCCTATAATTTAACATCACTTCAAGGCCTGAATTGGACATTTCACCGATGTTCAATTGGGTGGTAGGGAAAAGGTTTGGCGGAACAGGTACGTTGATCGGTAAGATCATACCTGTGGTTACCCTTGTATAGTAGTCGATCGCACCATCCAATTTGTTGTTTAGAATCACAAAATCCAAACCTACGTTGTACTCGTCCTTGGTTTCCCATGCCAAATCCGGATTTGCATTGGATACCGGTCCATAGGATGGCACGAATTGGCCATTATAGAAGAAGTTACCCTGACGGCCAAATCTCAACAATGACAAATAGGAATCTCCAGGCTGTGTACCTGTTCTACCATAACTTGCTCTAAATTTCATTGCACTCACGCCTGGCATGTCTATCAAGTTGGCAATGTTTACACCTGCGCTGATCGCAGGAAATAAACCCCACTTGTTGTTCGCTCCAAACCTGGTTGATCCTTCATATCGAGCACTCACTGATAAAAGGTAGGTATCTTCCAAATTAAAGTTAGCCCGGCCAAAGAAGGCTACCAATTTGTTTGAGTTGGCATAACTTGAAACCGATGCCAAACCATTGGCAAAGTCAAGTGCTGCACCGATATTATTGTAAGTGAATGCGTCTGTTAGAAAATTTCCTGCTTGGGTATAATCCCCTTGATTTAAAAACTCCTGATAAGAATATCCCGCCAAGAAAGCCATTCCAACTTTTCCTACCGTTTCATCATAATTCAGGGTAGCTTCAAAAAGGTCATTTAACCTTTCATTGTTTTGAATAGTGGCCAGACCGTTTCTACCAAATCCTCCTCCAAATTTAGCGGTCTTTGGTGAGTAAGATCCTCTCCAATCAGTTTCTCTCTGACTAGCATAAAATACAGCGCCTCGAAACTTGCTGGTGAAATTATATTCACCACGAATACTAGCTAGAAGCCTGCTCTCTCGACCATCTGCAATGTTTTGTTCTGCGATAGAAACAGGATTGAACCAGTCAAAAATATCTCGCTCATAATAGCCTCCAAAATTAGGGCTTTGTGGATTTGGATCCATGACCGGAAGTGTTGGATTGCTTATAATCGCATATCTGAAAGAGTTTTCGTTACCGAATTGTCTATCAATAGATGTATTGGAAATGTTTACACTAAATATGGCTTTGTCTTTAAGTGCTCTTTGGGTCAGGTTAATTCTAGCATTCAATTGGTCAAAACCGGAATTTATTCCAACACCATCTACATTTCGGGAGTTGATCGAAAGCCTGTAGCTTGTGCTTTCATTACCACCGCCAAGTGAAAGATTGTTGACAAAACTAAATCCTGTATTTGTCACTTCATCCATCCAGTTGGTATTTCCTCCAAGGTCTCTTGAGTTCGGAACCTGCCTGTACTCCTCAGCCGTCATGACATTGATAGTCCTTGCGACATTTTCAGTAGCAACACTACTGTTGAATTCGACAACAGTTCTTCCTTTTCTTCCTGTTTTGGTAGTTACCAAGATCACTCCGGCAGAACCCCTTGTTCCATATATAGCAGCGGCCGAACCATCTTTCAATACATCCATTGATTCGATGTCATTAGGATCTACTGTGCTCAATGAGGCGCCAATAACACCATCAATAACAACAAGTGGCGAAGCATTTTCTCCGATTGATGAGATCCCTCTCAAACGCACATTAAATCCACTATTAGGGTTTCCTCCGGGTCTGGCGATGTTCAGTCCGGCTACTTTTCCTTGAAGTAATTGTCTGGGGTCATTTACAGTCCCTTGGTTAAAGTTCTCAGCTTTGACACTTGTTACGGCACTGGTGATTTCTTTCCTTTCTTGTGTACCGTATCCTACCACCACCACTTCTGTAAGGGCTTGAATGGATTCAGAGAGAGCGGCATTGATGACTGTCCTGGTACCCACCAGCTCCTCTACGGTCACAAAACCAATAAAGGAGATCATCAAAACATCACTTGGATCGGCCTCAATAAAATAGTTCCCATCCAAATCAGTCACTACTCCTCTCGTGGTTCCTTTTACTAGAATACTTACTCCTGGAATAGACTCCCCAGAGCTTGCATCTGTTACTTTTCCTGATATTCTAGCTTGCTGAGCATATGTCACCTGACATACACAAAAAGCAAAAATCGAGAATAACATGAAAATCAGTTTTAGTTGTTTTTTCATGTGTTTTTGGGTTATTGTTAATATAATTGGATATGCTATTCTGACAATCCTTAATCCTTTGTGTCAAGTAGCCGCTTCATTGCTTCCACTCAATTCGAGGACTTAGGCAAAGGACAATAAATTACTCTATTAATATACCTAATTGAAAATCTTTTCTGACCAAAAGCCTGACGATAATCATAATTAGTTTATCGAATTTGAGTTTTTCCAAAATCATAAACTGACTGTTTTGAGTTCAAAATTGACTGTTTTTTGTCATTACTATCAATGATTTTAATTGCAATACAGCAATTTAAAAGAAATTAATTTGGTCTATCCAAAATAAACTGTAGAATAATTATAAAAAATCGAAAACTTCAAGTGTTAATTTCGACCTCAATAGCTGGTGGATGGAAAGAAGGTTATCCTCAATAAATAATAATCTTTCTAAAGTATTTGATTGCTCCAGCTATAATCCATAAAAATCGGGGATTTTTGATATTCTCTTTGCATTCGACACAGTAAATCTAAGATTCCGTGAGTGTGAGAAAAGAAACCAATTAACCGATTCGCAAACTTCAAAAAAGACGGCGCACCAGAAGACGTTGCGAAATTTGCGGAAGATCAGTTTTAGAAATTTAGAGATCAATATTCGACTAAATTTGATGAGCTTCTGTTGAAAAAAGGAGCGGACATCATGAAGTTATGGGTTGGACAACCCAACCAAAAAAGCCTGGCATGATTTAATTTGCCAAGCTTTTTTGTCTTAAACCTTTAAGGCGTTTTAATTTCCCAATGATTGAAATTGCAAAACTTTGGATCAATCGCCGGTTTCCTGACTTTCGCTACTTAATCATCAAAACTTACATTGATAAATGTCGCCACTCCAAATAGCGGCCCACTTCTAAGATATTTGCCATTTTCGAAAGCAACACCCAACTCAAGTCTAAAAATCCGGAAGAGATTATCCAAAGAGTACCCGATTTCAGTGTAATGTGGAGAGTTTTCAGTTTTCAGATAATTGATAAAAATGTTCTCACGAACACCAGAAAACCGAAGCATAGGCAATTGAGTTAGCAAAAACTTTCTGAATTGATAATGTGCAATTCCTGAAATGTAATTGGAATTGGTACTGTATTTATAATAGTCCATAAATCGGTAATTCGAGGCTGGACCGAAATTGGAAAAAAGAGTTCGATTGCCTCCAAAATGCTTGAATTCCTGAAAATAGACTTGTTCATTATTCAGGAAGGTCCCAGCGGTCACATTGAAATCCAATTTTCCACTGACTCCAAATTTCACATCATGTTTCAGCCCAATTTCAAGCAAATCAAACTTTGCCCCATTATCAGCAGATACCAATTCCGGAAAAGCCTTTTGATAGGTAAATGTAATCAACGGCGATCGCTCATAATTTGGAGATTTCCTACCATTTCGGATCGAATAGGTTAGTCCCGGCCTCCACTCTATCGCGGTGTTTAGCTTTGCGATTTGGTGATTTTGAAAAGATTCAGCGCCCGCTTCTACATTTTCTGGTCGGTTATCTGTATACTCTCTTTCAGGTTTATTGTATAGCGAATAATTGGAATTATTGAACAGCTCTCTTCGCTCTGCAAGGGTGAAGCTTACCCGGTAGGTAAATCCATAATTCACCCGATG